>NZ_JBAURI010001032.1:0-10358 GCF_049581145.1 Bradyrhizobium sp. | reverse complement strand
CTCAAGGCCAACGCCAACTTCCAGCAGCTCGCGAGCGAATTGTCGGACCTCGAGAACAAGATCGCAGCCAGCCGCCGTTTCTTCAACAACGCGGTCCAGGAATACAACACCGGCATCCAGCAGATGCCCGCCGCGCTGTTCGCCGGCATGATGGGTTTCACCCGCAGGGATTTCTTCGATCTCGGCGCCAACCGTGCCGAGGTCGAGACGGCGCCGGCGGTGAAGTTCTGATTGCCGCACACAATCCGATCGAGCAGCACTGATGGCCGCATACGGTCTCTATACCCACATCGCATCGAACAAATTTCGTTCGATGCTGCTGCTCGCAGGCCTGTTCGTGCTGGTCTATGTCGTGGTCTATGCCGGCGCCCTGGTCATCGAGGTGCTCAACAATGGCGGCGCCACGGCCGGCTATTATCTCAGGGTCGCCTTTGTCGACGTGATCCGGACGCTGCCCTATTCGACCGGCGCCGCAGTGCTCTGGATCGTGATCGCCTATTTCTTCCACCAGTCGATCATCGATGCCGTTACCGGCGGCCAGGACGTCACGCGCCAGCAGCAGCCGCGGCTCTACAATCTCCTCGAGAACCTCTGCATCTCGCGCGGCATCCCGATGCCGAAGCTGAAGCTGGTCGACAGCTCTGCGCTGAACGCCTATGCGACCGGGCTCAACCAGAGGCAATATGCGGTCACCGTCACCACGGGGCTGTTGGCCACGCTGAACGACCAGGAGATCGAGGCGGTGCTCGGCCACGAGCTGACCCACATCCGCAACGGCGACGTGCAGATGATGGTGATCGCGGTGATCATCGCCGGCGTGGTCGGCTTCTTCGCCGAATTGTTGTTCCGCTCCTTCTTCAATTTCGGCGGTTACGGCTGGGGCGGCGGCTACCGCCGCGGATCGTCGTGGTCGTCCTCCTCTTCCTCGGACAATGGCGGCGACCGCAAGAGCTCGGGCGGCGGCGCGATCCTGATCATCATTCTCGCCGTCGTGCTGATCGCGCTGGCCTGGGCCCTGTCGCAGCTGGTGCGGCTCGCGCTGTCGCGCTCTCGCGAATTATTGGCGGACGCGGGCTCGGTGGAACTGACGAAAAACCCCGACGCCATGATCTCGGCGCTGCGCAGGATCGAGGGCCGCGGCGAACTGCCGGGCGCAACCTCGGCCGTGATGGAATTATGCCTCGACAACCCGCGCGAGGGATTTTCCGACCTGTTCGCGACCCACCCGTCGGTGGAAGCGCGGGTTCAGGCGCTGGTGAAATATGCCGGCGGGCACTATCTGGGCCCGATGGCGCTGCCGATGCCTACCGCGCAGGCAGGCGAAGCGGTCCCGGATGAGGGCGACGGCCGCCAGGAACCGACGTCATTGCCGCCCGATCCTTCATCCGGTGCGTCGTCCGGTGCGTCATCCGGTCCCTGGGGCAAGCGCGAACCCGCGAATGCGTCTCAGGACGGCGCCCCGGCTGGTCCATGGGGCAAGCATCCCGCAACCGGCCCATGGAGCAGCCAATAGAAGCCGAGACCGAGAGGTGCTAGGCTCGCAGAGGCACACTCGGATTGCCTTCTCCGCCTGCTTTCCTCTGCTCAAAGGAAAGAGGAAAATTGCCGTGTGGCGCCGCTGTCAATCTATTCCCACAGAAATCTATTAAATTGAATTCTCCCTTGTTTCTGCCATGTTCGCGCCCAAAGCAGGGACAGGAATTCTTCTTCGCGGCCGCAGCATGCGGCCAAACGGGCGCTTAAGGGGCGAACATGGCAAAGCCGGCAGTGGTGGTAGTGGGTGCGGACAAGGGCGGGGTCGGCAAGACTACGGTCTCGCGCACATTGCTCGATTACTTCAACGCCAACGCCGTCGCGACCCGCGCTTTCGACACCGAATCACCGCGCGGGACCCTGAAGCGTTTCCACCCTGAAATCACCGAGATCGTCGACATGACCTCGACGGCGGATCAGATGAAGATCTTCGATACGCTGAACACGGCGGTCCCCTCGGTGACCGTGATCGATGTCCGCGCCGGCATCATGTCGCCGACGCTGGCCGCCCTGCGCGACATCGGCTTTCTCGACGCCGCGAAGTCCGGCCAGATCACCTTTGCCGTGTTCCACATCCTGGGATCGTCGATCGCCTCGCTCGACGAAATCGCCGATACCGCGAGCTTCATGACCGGCGCGAAATACTTCCTGGTGAAGAACTTCATCAACAACACCAGCTTTTTCGAGTGGGACCAGTCGACCTACAATTCGTATTTCCAGCGCATCAAGGATGCCACCGAGCTGACCATCCCCAAGCTCGACGAAATGGCCTTCGAGCAGGTCGAAATCGCCTCGGTTCCATTCCTCAAATTCGTCGCCAACAAGGGCATCAATGACGAGGCCGCGAACTACTCGTTCGTGCTGCGCGGCTATGTCCGTCACTGGCTTGCCAACGTGTGGAGCGAGTTCGATCGAATCAAGCTGACCGACATCGTCGGTTCCGGAAAAGCGGGTATCCGGGGCGCCGGTGGCGAAAAATAATTTTTTGACCGTAATTCACCTGGATTAGAAGGCGGAATTCTCCTGATATAAGGACCAATGGCTGCTACGCCCGTCTACATCGTCGCTTCGCCCCGTCCACACGTCGGCAAGACCGTGGTTGCCCGACTCTTGACCGAATTCCTGCTCCTCAAGAACGGGGACGTGACGGCGTTCGACATCAACCTCAAAGAACCTTCGCTGCTCGACTACCTGCCGCATTTGACCGAGACCGCCGACGTCAGCGACACCTTCGGCAAGATGGCCTTGATGGACCGCGTCATCGTCGATGACGGGATGGCCAAGGTGATCGACCTCGGGTTCCACGCGTTCGACGAATTCTTCAAGATGATCGGGGAGATCGGCTTCGTCAAAGAGGCGGCGCGCCGCAACGTCGTCCCCGTCGTGCTGTTCGTGGCCGATATCGATCGCGCTTCGGCCCGTGCCCACGAGTTGCTGCGCCGGCAGATTCCGCCGGCCAATCTGATCACCGTGGACAATGAATTCGTGGTGCGCGGCGAACTGCCGGCCGCCATGGCCGACGGTCGCCTGATGTACATTTCGGCGCTGCCGACCTTTCTGAAGACCTATATCGACCGTCTGACCTTCTCGTTCACCGACTACCTGCGCCAGGAACAGGATTCGTCGACCGAGCTGCACCAATGGATCCGCAGGAATTATATCCACTTCCGCGACCTGGAACTGGAATTGATTCTACAGCGGTAGCAGTCCGATAGTCCCGGCGCGGGCCTGAACGACGTGGCTGAAAACGAATTTCAATGCCCCTCGAACGTCATCAGCGTCCGTACCGGAACATCCATTTTCCGCAGCTTGTCAGCTCCGCCCAGGTCCGGCAGATCGATGATGAAGCAGGCCGCCACCACATTGGCGCCGATCTGGCGCAACAGCTTGATGGCGCCTTCCGCGGTGCCGCCGGTCGCAATGAGGTCGTCGACCAGAATCACGCGCTCGCCGGGATGGACGGCGTCGGCGTGCACCTCCATCTCGTCGAGGCCATATTCCAGCGAGTAGGCGATCCGCACCGTGGTGTGCGGCAGCTTGCCCTTCTTGCGGATCGGCACGAAGCCGGCGGAGACCTGGTGGGCGATCGCCCCGCCCAGGATGAAGCCGCGCGCCTCGACGCCGGCGACCTTGTCGATCTTGGAGCCGGCCCAGGGATGCACCAGTTCGTCGACGGCGCGGCGGAAGGCGCGGGCATCGGCGAGCAGCGTCGTAATATCGCGAAACAGGATGCCGGGCTTCGGATAGTCCGGAATGGTACGAACGCTCGCCTTCAGGTCGTTGTCAAAAGTCATCGGCTTCTCTTTCGGTTGTCATTCCGCGCCATGCCGCTCACCCTACGCCAAGCCGGAACGCGTTCTCGACGATCCGCAAACCCACCTCGCCACCCAGCGACATCAGCGATTCCGGGTGAAACTGCACGCCGCCGACCGGCAGCGTCTTGTGCTCGATCGCCATCGCCACGCCATCCTCGGTGCTCGCGGTCACGCTCAGCACCTCGGGCATGCTGCCGCATTCGACATAGAGCGAATGGTAGCGACCAATCACGATCTCATCGGGCAGGCTCTGCATCAACCGCCCGCCCTTGACCTGCACCCGCGAGGGGCGGCCATGCGCGGGCTGGCCGAGCTGGCCGAGTTCGCCGCCAAAATATTCGCCGATCGCCTGCACGCCGAGACAGACGCCGAAGATCGGCAGTTTTTGCTCGAGCGCCGCGGCGATGGTGGCCGAAATCCTGAAATCCTCCGGGCGGCCCGGACCGGGCGACAGCACCAGCAGGTCCCATTTCTTCTGCTTCAGCATATCGAGCGCATGGACATGGCGGACCACGGTGACACTGGCGCCGACCTGGCGGAAATAATCCGCCAGCATGTGCACGAAGCTATCGTCATGATCGATCAGCAGCACCTGCTTGCCGCTGCCGGTCGCGTCCGGCGCAAAGCTCGACAGCGGTTTGGGCGGGTCGCCGCGCAGCGCCTGGAACAGCGCCGCGGCCTTGACCTGGCATTCGCGATCTTCGGCCGCGGGGTCGGAATCGAACAGGCAGGTGGCGCCGACCCGCACTTCGGCAAGCCCGTCCTTCATGCGGATGGTGCGGATCGTCAGGCCGGTGTTGATGCTGCCGTCGAAATTGACACAGCCGATCGCGCCGGCATACCAGCGCCGCGGCGAGCGCTCATGGTCCTCGACGAACTGCATCGCCCAGAGCTTCGGCGCACCGGTCACGGTGACCGCCCAGGCATGGGTCAGAAAGGCATCGAGCGCGTCGAACCCCGGCCGCAGCATGCCCTCGACATGATCGACGGTATGAAACAATTTCGAGTATGTCTCGATCTGCCGCCGCGCCAGCACCTTGATCGTGCCGGGCACGCAGACCCGCGCCTTGTCGTTGCGATCGACATCGGTGCACATGTTGAGCTCGAACTCGTCCTTCTGCGAGTTCAGGAGCTGGCGGATCTGCTCGGCATCGCCGATCGCATCGACGCCGCGCGCGATCGTGCCCGAGATCGGGCAGGTCTCGACCCGTCTGCCATCGGAACGCACGAACATCTCCGGCGAGGCCGACACCAGGAATTCGCCGTCGCCGAGATTCATCAGCGCGCCATAGGGCGACGGGTTGATGCGGCACAGCCGCTGGAACACCTCCGCCGGCGTTCGTTCGCAAGGTTCGGCGAACAGCTGCCCCGGCACCGCCTCGAACAGGTCGCCACGGGCGAACGCCGCGCGCGCGGTCTCGACCGTCGCCTGGTACTCGCCGGGCGCGTGATCGGAAAATCCCTGCCGTGGCGTCCTGGTGTAGACGCTTTCGACCGTCTCGCGCGACAGGTTTTGGGTGGACTTGCCGTTCCAGGCGAAATCGTAGGTGAGCTCGACGCCGCGCCCGGTGGCGCGGTCATAGGCGAGCAGCCGGTCCGGCACGTAGAGCACGATGTCGCGCTGGTCCGCCTCGCGCGCGCGTTTCTGCACGAGGTCCTCGATCTGGAACACCAGGTCGTAGGCAAAGGCGCCGTACAGGCCAAGCAGCGCATCGTCGCTCGCCGCGAACGCTGCGATGAGAGCCCGTACCAACGACATCGCGCTGGCCCGCCGGGTGCGCTGATCTTCCTCGACCGGCGCCGCACCGCGCAGGATATGGCCGGCAACGCTGGTCGGGCTCGTCTTCGTGATGACCACACAGGGATCGCGCAGCTTGCCGGCCAGAACCTCGGCAACGAAGGCGATCAGCACGGTGCCGCGCGGGTTCAGCGCCGCAAGCGAGAAATCGACGCCGGAGGTTTCCAGCACCAGCGGCGGATCGGCGAAGCCGAGGTCGAAACTGTCATAGCGGCCGGGCACCGTGGTGCCCGAGGACAGCACCACGCCGCGGCGGCGGTCGAGCAGATCGATCAGCCCGTCGAGCCGGCTGGCGCCGCCGGAAAACTGTTCCGCCACCCGGGTGACCACAAGCCCGCCGCGGGTGCGGTACTCGCTGCGCTCCGGAAGGGAAAAAACCGTCCTGTTCATGTGGTCCTCTTACGAAACTTGCCGAGGGAACGCCACACAGGACAAACGGAAGGCCGCCGCACTGCGATGGCGGCCTCTGACGATGGAAAATAGGAAAATCGCACCGGCCACCTGTTAGAAGGTGGGCCACCAGAGATGGGCTGGGCGGACGACGGCGGTCATGCCTGAGGTACACCATGGCGGCAGGACGCAGTCAAGAGAGCTTCATGCGTGGGCTGCGCGAAAATAGGCGCATTACGCGCCCGTCAATGTGCCGGCTTCGGCCGCTCGGATATTTCCGGATTGGTATCATGGATTTGGGCAATGTGTCGGCACGGTGCTCCTGCGGCAAGGTGAACGGATCGCCGCCGGCGGCAGCGATCTGTTCCAGGACTTCCGCGATATAGGATTTCCGCGATATAGGCCTGCCGCTCTGCCGGTAGTTTCCGCACCTTCTCGATGGCGTCTTCCACGGCCTTCACCCGCCAGCGCATCACACCATGACCTTGCCGGCAGGGGGCGGGACGCAGCGACAAGCTTACCCCAGATGCTTCCGGAAAAATTCGGTGGCGCGGGCCCAGGCGAGCTCGGCAGCCTCGCGGTCGTGAACCGCCATGCGCTGCTCGTTGACGAAGGCGTGCTCGGCGTCATAGCGATAGAGCTCCAGCGACTTGCCGGCGGCCTTCATCGCCTTCTCGAAACCGTTGACCAGCTCCGGCGTGCACCAGTCGTCCTTGTTGGCGAAATGCGCCTGCAGCGGAATTTTGACGTCGGCGGGCTTGGCCGCCTGCTCCGGCGGGATGCCATAAAACACCACGCCGGCGGTCAGTTCAGCGATCCTGGCGGCGCCGATGATGGTCACCGCGCCGCCGAGGCAGAAGCCGGTCAGCCCGACCTTGGCGCCGTTCCGGGACAGATATTGCGCGGCGCCGCGCACGGTCTGCGTGGTGGCGTCCATGAAATCCAGCGAATTCATCTCCTTGGCCGCAGCGTCCGTGTCGTGATACGGCACCACCTTGCCGTTGTAGAGATCGGGGGCCAGCGCGTCGAAACCGGCGAGTGCGAAACGGTCGCACATCCCCTTGATCTGTTCCGAGAGCCCCCACCATTCCTGGATCACCACCACGCAAGGCGCGTTGCCGCGCGCGGCATTGGCGAGATAACCGGACGCTTCCTTGCCGTCCGGACGCTTGAAATTGATGATCGTGCCCATGGGTTCCTCCGACGATTTTGGCTTGCCGATTGAACGCTACTCTGTCCGCAGCGCGGACAGGACGCAATCTCGATCCGTCATTCCGAGAGTCGTCAGCTTCCGGGTTCGATGCTGTCGCGTCGCCACGGAATGACGTCCTCGTCTAAAACAAAAGCCCCCCGCGGGGGCTTTTCGCAACTCACATTCGCTTCAGGAACGATCAGTGCGCCTCGGCCCAGACCTTCTTCTTGGTGAAGAACATCAGGCCTGCGAAGATGATCAGCACGATGAACACCTGGAAGCCGAGCTGCTTGCGGGCCTCCATATGCGGCTCCGCGGTCCACATCAGGAAGGTGGCGACGTCCTTGGCGTACTGCGCGACCGTTGCCGGCGAGCCGTCGTCATAGGTGACCTGGCCGTCCGAGAGCGGCTTCGGCATCTTGATGGCGTGACCGGGGAAATATTTGTTGTAGTAGGAGCCTTCCGGGATGCTCACGCCCGCGGGCGGATTGTCCTCAAAACCCTGCAGGATCGCCGCGACATAGTTCGGCCCCTGCTCCTGGAACTGAGTGAAGAAGTCGAAGATGAACCAGGGGAAGCCGCGCTCGTAGGAGCGTGCCTTGGTGATCAAGGACAGGTCCGGCGGCAGACCGCCGCCATTGGCCGCGCGCGCGGCCTGTTCGTTGGGAAATGGCGAGGGAAAATAGTCGGCCGGCCGGCCGGGCCGGTCGAACATGTCGCCCTGGTCGTTCGGGCCGTCCTTGACGGTGTAGGTCGCAGCCAAGGCCGCCGCCTGTTCCGGCGTATAGCCGGGGCCGCCGGGATCGGCGAGATTGCGGAAGGCGATGTAGGACAGCGAGTGGCAGTTCGAGCACACTTCCTTGTAAACCTTCAGGCCCCGCTGCAACGCGCCGCGATCGAATTTGCCGAACGGACCGGCAAACGACCATTTCAGTGACGGAGGAATGTCGGTTTCCTGGGCTCGCACGCTTTGCGTGCTGCCAGCGAACAGCGTGCCCGCGATTGCCAGCGCAATCACGGTGGAGACCATCGGTGCCGCCCGGCTCCCGGTCTTGGCCAGCACGTCGTCGGCGATCGAATTGGGCAGCGGCCGCGGCTTCTCGATGCGGCTGAGCAGCGGCAGCATGACAAGGAAGTAGGCGAAATAACAGAACGTCAGGATCCGGCCGGCGACGACATAGATGCCTTCCGGCGGCTGGGCGCCGAGATAGCCCAAGAGAACGCAGACGACGACGAAAATCCAGAAAAACTGCTTGGCGAGCGGACGATATTTGCACGACCTGGTCTTGGCGCTGTCGAGCCAGGGCAGGAACACCAGCACGATGATCGCCGAGAACATCGCAATCACGCCGGCGAGCTTGTTCGGAATCGAGCGCAGGATCGCGTAGAACGGCAGGTAGTACCACTCCGGCACGATGTGCTGTGGCGTCACGCCGGGATTGGCGGGGATGTAGTTGTCGGCGTCGCCGAGATAGTTCGGCATGTAGAAGATGAACCAGGAAAAGAAGATCAGGAAACAGGAAACGCCGAACATATCCTTGATCGTGGCATAGGGCGTGAACGGCACGGTATCCTTTTCGCTCTTCGCCTCGACGCCGGCCGGGTTGTTCTGGCCCGCGACATGGAGCGCCCAGACATGCAGCACCACGACGCCCGCGATCACGAACGGCAACAGATAATGCAACGAGAAGAAACGGTTCAGCGTTGGATTGCCGACGGAATAGCCGCCCCATAGCAGGGTGACGATGCTATTGCCGACCACGGGAATGGCCGAGAACAGGTTGGTGATGACGGTCGCGCCCCAGAAGCTCATCTGGCCCCAGGGCAAGACGTAGCCCATGAAACCGGTCGCCATCATCAGGAGATAGATGATGACGCCGAGGATCCAGAGCACTTCGCGCGGCTCCTTGTACGACCCGTAATAAAGGCCGCGGAACATGTGGATGTAGACGGCAAAGAAGAACATCGAGGCGCCGGCCGCGTGCATGTTGCGCAAGAGCCAGCCGTAATTGACGTCACGCACGATCAGTTCCACCGAGCGGAAGGCAAGCCCGGCATTCGGCGTGTAGTGCATCGCCAGGATCACCCCGGTCAGGATCTGTATGCCGAGCATGAACGACAGGATGGCACCGAAGGTCCACCAGTAGTTGAGGTTGCGCGGCGTCGGATAGGCCACGAACGAGGAGTGCATGAGACCCAAAATCGGCAATCGCCGTTCGAACCATTGCAAGGCTGGATGGTTCGGCTTGTAATCGGATGGTCCGCTCATGATGCGATCCTGAGGAAAAAGACGGCGTGCAAAGGCTTCGAGGCCAAAGGAGTTCGGGCCGAGGCGTCAGCCGATCTGGATTTTGCTATCGGATGTGAATTGATAGGGAGGCACCGCCAGATTGGCGGGCGCGGGCCCCTGACGGATGCGGCCGGAGGAGTCGTATTGCGAGCCGTGGCAGGGGCAGAAGAAGCCGTCGTAGTTGCCCTCATGGGCGATCGGGATGCAGCCGAGGTGGGTGCAGATGCCGATTACGACCAGCCACTGGTCGTGGCCGTCCTTGACCCGGGATTGGTCGGTCGCGGGATCGGGCAGGCTCGAGACCTGGACCGAGCGGGCTTCATCGATCTGCTTCTTGGTGCGGTGGAGGATGTAAATCGGCTTTCCACGCCAGAACACCTTGATGTCCTGTCCATCGGCGATCGGCGCCAGATCGACCTCGATCGGCGCACCGGCGGCGATCGTCGAGGCATCCGGATTCATCTGGGAGACGAACGGCCAGAGCGTGGCCAATCCACCGACCGCAGCGGCCGCCCCCGTTGCAACAAAAAGGAAATCACGCCGTGTCGGATGATCAGCCGAAGTCGCTGTTGTCACGATACTAAACCCTTTCCTAGTTGCAGCCGGCGGAACCGTCCAAGCTGCGCACGCACCAACCAACGTACGGACCTGGGAGGCTGCCGGCGCCCGCGTCCCCCGCGGCGGCAGAAAAACCGCTTCCCCCGGCCTTGGCAGGCGGAACAAGCCGTTAGAATCGATCTATTGGCACCCTTGCCGAAAGAGCGCAAGCCCGCTATCGGCCGACAAGCATACCATGCACGAAATCCGCGCACATCGTTGTTTTATTCCATCCATTTCCGC
>NZ_JBAURI010001031.1:0-3813 GCF_049581145.1 Bradyrhizobium sp. | reverse complement strand
GACGTGGTCCAGTCGCCGCCGGCGTCGAAGCGGCCGACCGCGGCGTTGATGTCGCGTTCGGTTCCGTGGAGGCCGCACACGCATCCGAGCAAATTAGGAAAGCTGTTCAGATAGCCGGATTTCTCGAGTTGCCCGCGGTTCATTACCGGCGGAAAGCGCATCACCTCAGTGTCCGGCTCTCGATGCCGCGTGATTAGGGCAGCGAGCCGCTCGACCATGCCTTCATAGAGCTCGGTGCGGGCATAGACACCATCGGTGCCCATCTTGTGGAACAGGACGTCCGCCAGATGGTCCAGCGCATCGGGTGGTTGTGGCGTGACTTCCGGTGCGCCGGTTCGGATGACAACATTCATGTTCGGGCTTCTTCCCGGTTCCGAAAATCTTCTTCAGTCGCGCAACTTAGTGGGCACGCCGCTCATCAGGCTCGCGGTCGCGATATTGGCCAGGATGCGGTCGTTGTTAATCATGATCGGCGCCGACAGCACGTCGCGCAATTGTCGGCCGACGCTGAAGTCGCCGTCGTTCCGATATCCGGATAATCCGCAGGCGCGCAACGCGCTCATCACGGTCTCAACCGCAAGCTCGGAGGCCTGCACCTTGAGCAGGTTGATCGATGACTGGAAGTCGAGCGAGGCCAGCGCGCGCCCGTCATTTTCGTGGTCCAGATAGGTGTCGAGGTTTGAAGTGATCATGGCGCGCAGTTTGGCCAGCGTCATCTTGGCCGCGGTGAAATGCGCCGCCCCAGGGGGCATCTGGCCGCCGTCGCCGCGCGCGGCTCTGCGGATGAACGATTGCGCGCGCTCGACGGCCGCCGCCGCGATCCCCGCCCAGGTTGAGGACCAGCAAAGATGCGCCACCGGCGTCATGGTCTGCGCATGAATCTTGTCATAGGCATCCGGGAAGATCTGGTCCTTGGTGCCCTTGAACTTCAGTTCGAAACCGGCGCTGCAGGTTCCGCGCATGCCGAGCGTCTTCCATTCGAGACTGCGTTCCAGCGTGTAATCGTTCTTGGTGATGGCGAGCAGGACCTGGTCGGAACCGGCGGCATCGTTGGCGCGGCGCGCGATGGTGATGATGCCGTCGGCCTGCGCGCCATAGGAAATCACGGTGGCGTTTCGCACCAGCGAGATTTCGAAGTCCATGTGCTCGACAGCGGCGCTGGAGAAGCGGATATTGCCACCGTTCCGGCCCTCGGTGGTCGAGGACGCCAGCAGCAACTGTTCGGCCGCGACGCGACGCATCAGGGCTTCGTGGTAGCGGCTGCCGACGCCGTGACGGACCAGGCAGGCGACCTTGGTCTGGTGCATCGCAAAGATCATCGCGGTGGATGAACACGCACGACCGAGCGTGTAGCACATGTCGGTAATGTCGGACATCGACGCGCCGTCACCGCCGAACCGGTGCGGGATCTGAACTCCGAGCAGCCTTTCCTGGCGCGCGGTGTCGATGGCGCTTTGCGGGAAGCGGGCGTCGCGATCGACATCCTCGGCTTCCGTGGCCGCGGACGCGGCTACTGTCGCCGTTCGCTCGACTAGTGAGCTCCGATCGAGAAGCGATCGTTCGCCGGTGCCGCCGTGGGCAACGCGGCCGATCCGGGATTCTTGGACGTTCACGGCCGATATGTCTCCCGCAAACAGGCCAGCATCGCGCCGACCAAGGCTGAAATTTAGAATTAAATCGATATTTTAGTTCATCTTGATTTAGTCAGAGGATTGAAATTAAATGGCATTTAGATTATAAAGAGGTGTTTTTTCGATGTCGAGTGTTAATTTTGAGTTTTTGAATACTTAGAGGCCACGAGCGGACGTCTTGCTAGCGAAAAGTCAATCGTGGCACAGTCGATTTGAAATAGAGAATTGGCGCGACATTGTTAGAAGGTTGAAAATGAAGAATGCCGACTTTCAGAATCGGATTCTTGCTCTCGTGGAGGCGATCCTTGAGCAGAATTCAATTATTTCAAAAGCGTACCCCGACTCGCGGCTGGTGGATATCGGGTTCACGTCAATGGACATGGTTAGCCTGATGCTTGGTGTGGAAGCCGAATTCAATTTCACAATCCCGCAATCCGAAATAACCCCCGAAAATTTCCAATCGGTAGAGACTTTGGAACTGATGATCGTGAATCAGTTCCAGTCTGGGAGGGTTCCCTGACGTCACGGAGGCGTTACTTTCATAGGCGAAGCTGGCGAACAGCGGCCCCAAAAGGTAGTGTCGGAGAGGTAACGGCCGCGATCTCGCGTCGGTCGAAACCGGAGGCGTAGCCCGTTGCGGCGCCATGGTCTGTCGGCGGCCGATCGATGTCGGCGCCATCGGGCGGCGCTCACTTCATCACCAGGTGTCCGCGCCGCGCGGACTGAGTCCAGAAGGAATCTAGCCAGGTGTCATCGTCCCAGAGGCGTAGTGACCTGCAAGTATCAGAATGGGCGCCCCGGTCGATCAGCAAACACCAGCATCGCCACGTCTTTCGCCCGTGGGTGCAGCGGCTGGTCGCCTTTTCGCCCTCCGCGATTCACGTCGGTCGGCGCAGCGAAGGCCGGCTCGCTCCACGACCCGGTCCAGCGGGGCGTTGGAATCGGCAGGGCGATCTAGCAAGGCCCTTGACGATGTCGTGCGCCTCGCTGCGAGGCATGCTTGGGGCCCAAGCTAGCCAGGGCTCGGCCTCTTTCCTGGAGGGTCTCGAGAGTTGACCGCGCGGCTCATGAGTCCTTCCGTGTCGCCTCATCATCGGTCATGGTCCGCCATTAAATGAAACTAAGCTTCTGAAATAGGAAAAAACCGACGGTAAATCGGCGTTGTCCCAAAAAGGGTCCCAAGCCCGCAATCTTTGAGCTACTTGTAGTTTGGCGGCCCGCGTCGTTGTACTTTGGGCTCATTGCGCATGGCAGAATCGTGATGACACAGGAATGTCTCCGGTGGGGAGTGTGACAAATAGCGGAGCCCGATATAATCGTTTGCCGACAATACAGACATGGTGTGATGCAATGTCCCGGCGTGAGGGAATGAGATCGTGAAAGATGATTTTCCAAAATTGATCAGCATTAGGCGCACCGTGGTTTCACCATGGCTTGAACTCGTGGCGCGCGATGTGCAGTTCCGCTCTAACTCGGAAATCGAGACCTATCACGCAGTAGCGCAGCCTCCTTATTTGGTTGCAGTGGCTATTACCCCCGAGCGGCGCATCCTTTTGGTTCGCCAATATCGTCCAGCGATTCAACGCTTCTCACTTGAACTTCCAGCGGGAATGCTTGAGGAGAACGAAGATCCGACCGACGCTATGGCGAGAGAGCTGCTGGAGGAAACCGGATACCTCATTCAGTCAATTACGCTGCTTGGCAAGGGGGCGACCTGTTCCAGCCGGATCGATAACGTGACCTATTCATTCCTTATTGAAACCGGCGAGCGTGTCCGTGACTTTGTCGAAGAACCTGGGGTTAGCGTTAGCTCGACTTCGCTGGCAGAACTTCGCCATCTGATTCTTTCAGGCGATTTCACCGAACAGACTCATATCGGAGCGATAGGCTTAGCCCAAATCAGCGGGCTAATTGCTTTCTGAGCAACTATTCAGTGCGTGCTTCGGGGGCCACTTTAATCCTCCGAATATGACTTCGCCATTCATGCCGGCCTCCTCCCAGCAGACAGCTTGCCGCGCCACCATTGGAATCCCCGATTCGGTCTTTTAGCGAAACTGACCTGCCCCTAAGAATTTCCTCCAGAAGGATTTAGAGTCCGCCCTGACGAAGGACGGACAGATGAAGCGGAAGCGGTTCACGGAAGAGCAGATCATCGCGGTTCTGAAGGAGCACGAGGCCGGCG
>NZ_JBAURI010001030.1:0-7985 GCF_049581145.1 Bradyrhizobium sp. | reverse complement strand
CAGCAAACTCGACGCTGATGGTCAGCGACGGTAAGATTTCGGCATCAGGTGCCAACGTATCCGGCAGCGTCGGACGCGAAGGCTTGGTTCGCGTCTCGATCAACGGCGCATATGCAAACGGACAAATCAATGGGAATGCCGGGTCTGGAAAATGGAATGGGGCGTCTGCAGGCATCCCCTGCAGCGGCCGATGGGAAGCATCGCGGCAATAAGGCCGCACATACGCGCCTCGCCTTCCGGCGGCTGCTGATTGCAGCCGCCGTTTCATTTGGGGCTGTGCTCGGCAGCGCAGCGGTGGACGGTTCGACCGCCCACGCTCAGGCCGGGCCGTTTGCCGGTCTCGCCGGCAATTGGCACGGCGGCGGCACCGTCACCCTGGACGACGGTTCGACCGAACGCATCCGCTGCCGCGCCAGCTACGAGGTTGCCGGAGCGAACATGGGCCTGGTTCTGACCTGTGCGAGCGACTCCTACCGGTTCAATCTGGACGGTCGTGTGGTCGACGAAGGCGGCGCCATTTCCGGGACCTGGAGCGAGAGCACCCGCAACATCAGCGGCACCCTGCAGGGCCGCGGCGGCAATGGCAGCTTCCAGGTGGTCGCAAGTACCGGCGGCTTCAACGCCGACCTGACGCTGACCACGCGCGGAAACCGGCAGTCCGTCGTGATCAGGGCCGACAGCCAGTTCCGCGGCGCATCCATCAGCCTCTCGCGTTAGCAGCGCGGGGCAACCGGGCCCTCAGCGCGCTTTCGGCTTGGCGAGACGCGCTGCGGTCTCTTTCATGGTCTTGGCGATCAGGAGCGCCTGCTCCCTGGTCATCGCAAAATCCTGGATGCCTTTGTGGGTCGTCAGCGACAACACCATGATATCCAGCTGGTTGTCGGGCCAGCCGGTGGCAAAGCTGGTCACGAAATCCGCTGACGTCGATCGATCCGTCATCGCTCGAAAGTCTCTCTCTATGTCGTCGGAACGAACGCGGTCACTTCGATTTCGGCCTTCGCCCTGACATCGACCAGGCCGTCGATGTAGAGCAGCGTGGAGGGCGGAAAGTTGCGGCCCAGCGTCTCCTTCCAGGCGGCGCCGATCCCGGGACCGGCGGCCTCATATTCGCTGCGGCTGGTGAGATACCAGGTCAGCCGGACGATATGTTCGGGCCCGGCGCCCGCCTCCGCCAATAGCTTGACGATCCGCCGCAGCGCCGCGCCGACCTGCGCGGCCATGTCCGGCGGATATTCGCCCTTGTCGTCGCCGCCGGTCTGACCGGCCAGCACCACCCATCGGCCGGGGTCGGCCAACTCGACGCCATGCGAAAAGCCGCGCGGCTTGGCCCAGTCGGCCGGTTGCAGGATGCGCATGATCGGGTCCTCCACGAATTGCGAAGGATGCCATAGCATCGATTGCGCCGCCGCTCCCACAGCGAATTTTTGCGGCCGCCCATTGCAGCGCGATACCGCTTGCGTCTCGCAGCTTCAAGTCTTGCAACTTGGGACCAGGGGCGCTACCGGCCTACCCTCCCATCCTGTCCGCCCTTTGGCTCTCCCTTTATCCTTTTCCCACCCGCAAGCCATGCTGCGAAAACCCTCAAAACCGAGAGCCGCGCTGTGGATGTCGGGCTGGCTCGGCCTGATGCTGGTGATGACGATCGCCGGTCGCGAGGGAACGCGCGAGCTGAACGTGTTCGAGCTGTTGGAGCTGCGTTCCGTCCTGGGGTTTGTCCTGTTCTACCCGCTGCTGCATCGTCATGGCGGCGGATTTCAAGGCGCGCTGCGGCTCGTGAAGACCACGCGGCTGCCGCAACACATCGCGCGCAATCTCGTCCACTATGCCGCCGGGCTGGGCTGGTTCTTCGCCCTGACGCTGATCCCGATCGGCCAGGTGGTGGCGATCGAATTCACCATGCCGATCTGGACCGCGATCCTGGCCGCGAGCTTTCTCGGCGAACGGATCACGGTCTGGAAGATTGCGGCCATTGTGCTCGGCATCATCGGCGTCATGGTCATCGTCCGCCCTGCGGCCGGAGCGCTCAATCCCGGTCAGCTGATCGCGCTGGGCGCAGCCGTCGGCTTCGGGGTTTCGATCGCGCTGATGAAGTTGCTGACGCGGACCGAGCATACGCTGTCGATCATCTTCTGGATGCTGGTGATCCAGGCCACGGCGGGATTGTTCCCGACGCTCTACGAGTGGACATGGCCCTCGCCGCAAGCCTGGGGCTGGGTCACCGTGATCGCCTTGTGCGGGACGTTTTGTCATTTCTGCATGGCGCGGGCGATGCTCTATGCCGATGCCACCATCGTGGTGCCGATGGATTTTCTGCGCGTGCCGTTGACCGCTACCATGGGCTGGCTGATCTATTCGGAGCGGCTGGACGCGCTGACGGTATTGGGGGCGGCCCTGATCCTGGCCGGCAATCTGCTCAACCTGAAACCGAACACAGCAGTTCGGGCGCAGCTCGAGACCTGATCATGCGCGCAGGCTGATGCGTCCAGGATTTGTGATCCAAATCACGCATGGCGATGACGCCGGCTGGCTAAGCTCGGCTTGCGAATACCGGCAGCATTTGCACCGCAGCCTGTTTTTCGCGACGCGTTTTCGTGTAAGCTCGGCGTCGGATGTTGCAGCTTCAAGTTTTTTCGATTCTGCAGGGGATTTTCAGATGCGCTATCTTACGATCCTTCTTTCCCTGATTTGCATGGCATTGACCGTCGACGCCGCCAAGGCCGATAAACGCGTCGCTTTCGTCGTCGGCAATGGCGCCTACAGGAATGTCGCGCAGCTTCCGAACCCACCGATCGATGCCAAGGCGATGGCGGCCGTGCTCCGCAATGTCGGTTTCGAAGTCGTCGAAGGCGCCAACCTGACCCGCGACCAGATGACCGAAAAGCTGCTGGACTTCGGCAAGCGGGCGCAGGGCGCCGACATCGCGCTGTTCTTCTATGCCGGCCACGGCATCGCCATCGACGGCGTCAACTATCTGTTGCCGATCGATGCCGACATCAGATCCGAAATGGACGTCAAGCTTGGCGCTGCGATCAACGTCGATGTCACGCTCGATCAGACCATGGGGGATTCCAAGGTCAAGCTGGTGTTCCTCGATGCCTGCCGCGACAATCCGTTCGCCGCCAAGATCAAGTCGACCGCGACCCGCAGCGTGTCGGTGCAGACGGGTCTTGCCGAGATGAAATCCGGCGAAGGTACGCTGATCGCCTTTGCCACCGGACCCGGCCAGACCGCGCTCGATGGCCAGGAAGGCACCAACAGCCCGTTCACCCGCGCGCTGATGGCCCACATCACCGAGCCTGGCGTCGAGATCCAGCAGGCGATGACCGAAGTCCGCGCCCAGGTCAATGAAGAGACCAACAAGGGCCAATTGCCATGGGGCCATACCAACCTGATCGGTTCGGTCTACCTCAATCCGAAGCCGGCCGAGCCCGTAGCAGCGGCGGACGCCGCCGGGTCCGGCGGAACGCCGACGGCGGTCGCCTCGACCAATCCGAGCGGCGGCACGGGCACCGACGTCGAGCTCGAGTTCTGGCGCTCGGTCAAGGACTCCAACAAGCCGGAGGAGCTCAACGCCTATCTGACGAATTATCCCAACGGCCAGTTCAAGCCGCTGGCGCTGGCGCGGATCGCGTCGCTGCAGAACGGCGTGTCGACCACGACCCGCAACCTGACCGCCGGGATCGATCCTGCCACCTTCACCGACGACGCCACCCAGGTCACCGAAGACCAGATCGGGCTCGACAAGGGCCAGCGCCGCGACGTACAGCGCCGGCTCACCGGGCTCGGCTTCGATACCAAGGTCAATGGCAAGTTCGACGAGGACACCCGTTCGGTGATCAAGCGCTGGCAGGCGGCCCGCGGCTATCCGACGACCGGCTTCCTCAACAAGCTCCAGCACAAGGCGCTGCTCGCCGAAATCGTCGCCACCGCGGACAGCGGTTCGAGCGATGACACCGAGGAACATTCCTCGCGGCACCACAGCGCCGGCGGCAGCCGCCACTATCGCAGCAGCGGCGGCGGCGGTGGCGGGAACCCTGGCGCCTTTCTCGGCGGCGTGATGGGCGGCATGATGGGTGGCATGTTCCGGCATTGATCCGCCGGCAAGTTGCGATCAGCAAAAAGCCCGGCTCCCAGCCGGGCTTTTTCGTGTCGCGATGCTATTTCCCCGCCGCTTTGCGCAGCGCCGCATTGATCCGTTCCTGCCAGCCGGGGCCGCCTTCCCTGAAATGGTCCAGCACATCCTGGTCGATCCGAAGCGAGACCAGTTCCTTCACTCCGGGCAACGCAGCTGGCTTGGGCGGCGCTTCCGCGACTTTCGCGGTCACCTTCTTGAATGCGGCTTCCGCTTCGGTGCGCGCATCTTTCAGGGTCCGCGGCCGCCTCGGCTGATCTTGCATCGCTCAAATTCCCTCGAACAGTGCAGTGGAGAGATAGCGTTCCGAAAATGATGGCACGATCGCCAGAATGGTCTTGCCGGCCGCTTCCGGCCGCTTGCCAATCTGCAGGGCCGCGGCAATGGCGGCTCCCGAGGAAATGCCGCCGGGGATGCCTTCGTTCCGCGCCATCGCGCGGGAGGTCTCGATCGCGGTCGCGCTATTGATCTTGACGATCTCGTCGATCACGGAACGATCGAGAATGTCGGGAACGAAGCCCGCGCCGATGCCCTGGATCTTATGCGGCGAATGCTGGCCGCCCGACAGCACTGGGCTTTCCTCCGGTTCCACCGCGACCACGCGTAGCGAGGGCTTCCTCGGTTTCAGCACCTGCCCGACCCCGGTGATGGTGCCCCCGGTGCCGACGCCCGCCACGAAGTAGTCGATGTTGCCGCCAGTGTCGTTCCAGATTTCCTCCGCCGTGGTACGGCGGTGGATCTCCGGATTGGCGAGGTTCTTGAACTGCTGCGGCATCACCGAATTCGGCGTCGACCGCACCAGCTCCTCGGCGGTTGCAATCGCCCCCTTCATGCCCTGCGCCGCAGGCGTCAGCACGATCTCGGCGCCGAGAAAAGCCAGCATCTTGCGCCGCTCGATCGACATCGATTCCGGCATCACGAGTTTCAGCCGATAGCCGCGCGCGGCAGCGACGAAAGCCAGCGCGATGCCGGTATTGCCCGAGGTCGGCTCGATCAGCACGGTGTCCTGGTTGATGACGCCCTGCTTCTCCATCGCGATGATCATCGCGGCGCCGATGCGGTCTTTCACGCTCGCGGCCGGATTGAAGTATTCCAGCTTGGCCAGGATGGTCGCGTACGCCCCGTGCGCCTGCGGCAATTTGCGCAGTCGTACGATCGGCGTATCGCCGATCGCATCGACGATGCTGTCGAACACCTTGCCTCGTCCCGGACGTTGCACTGCACTCTCGACCGATGGCGCGTCCATGGTGAAACTCCGTTGCGAACAATTTGCATGAAATCGGCTGATCAACTGTAGTTAGTGGCAGCCCTCGCCACCGCGCAAGCGACAATCCGACAAAAACAAAAGTCGCTGCATTGCAAAACTTTAATCCACCCAAAGCAACCGCTTTTTCAAAAAGATCGCGCCCAAACAATAGGCTAGAATCTTTTCAGCAAATTGTCCTGAAACTCGTCGCGTGCCGCGCAACGCAAAACCAACGCAATTTCGTTGCGGCATCGTCAAATAAAATAGTGTATGGTGTGATCAGTTTCACACTTCGATATGCAGCCGACCACGCAGGGAGGTGACGATGTCAGCACTGGCTGAAGTCCTGTCGACCGCCACGCTTCGACCCGATCCACGGGGGAGCGATTTGCCGACCTGTCCTGTGTGCGCCGATTCCATGGTGGCTGCGGAAGCGTCCGCGTACGTGTCTGACAATGTCATCAGCTATCTCTGGACCTGCGATACCTGCGGTTACGGTTTCGTGACCAAGCACACGCTGCGACGGTTCGCCTGCAACTAGAGCGTGAGCGAACTGGCTGCCGGTTCGCTGCAAGGGAAACGCGTCAAACAAAAAACTTCCGGATTTCAGCGCGGGGTGATGTCGCCCTGCGCCCATTCGATCCGCGCGCGTTCATGGAATTCGCGAAACCTGCCCTGCCCAATCGCGTCACTGATCTCGGCCATCAGCCGCTGGTAATAGGCGATGTTGATCTCGGACAACAGCATCGCACCCAGCGTCTCGCCGGACTTCACAAGGTGATGCAGATAGGCGCGCGAACAGTTGCGGGTCGACGGCCATGGACTGGTCTCATCGAGCGGCCTCGGATCGTCGGCGTGCCGCGCGTTGCGCAGATTGACCTGGCCGAAGCGGGTGTAGGCCACGCCATGGCGGCCATTGCGGGTCGGCAGCACGCAATCGAACATGTCGATGCCGCGTTTCACCGCTTCCAGCAAATCCCCCGGCGTGCCGACGCCCATCAGGTAGCGCGGCCGGTCGTCGGGCAGGATTGGCACGGTCTGCTCGATCATGGCAAGCATCACCGCCTGCGGCTCGCCGACCGCCAGGCCGCCGATGGCATAGCCGTGGAAGCCGATCTCGACCAGGCCGCGGGCGCTGGCCTGGCGTAGTTCGGGTACGTCACCGCCCTGCACGATGCCGAACAACATATAGCCGGAAGGCGCCGTCTCGAACGCCCGCTTCGAGCGCTCAGCCCAGCGCAGCGACAGCCGCATCGCCCGTTCGATATCGCTCCGCTCCGCCGGCAGCCGCACGCACTCGTCGAGCTGCATCGCGATGTCGGAGCCGAGCAGCCGCTGCACCTCGATCGAACGCTCCGGCGACAGCTCGACCTTGATGCCGTCGATATGCGAGCGGAATGTCACCGCGCTCTCGCTGACCTTGCGCAGCTGCGACAGCGACATCACCTGGAAGCCGCCGGAATCCGTCAGCATCGGACCGTTCCAGCCGGTGAAATGCTGCAGGCCGCCGAGCGCGGCGATCCGCTCGGCGCCGGGCCGCAACATCAGATGGTAGGTATTCCCGAGCACGATGTCGGACCCGGCATCGCGCACCTCGCGCCAGTGCACGCCCTTCATCGCGCCGGCGGTGCCGACGGGCATGAAGGCCGGCGTCCGCACCACGCCATGCGGCGTGGTCAGTTGGCCGGTGCGCGCGAGCCCGTCGACTGCATGTAGTTCGAAACGATTGGCGAGATGATTGAGAGGACTCATGCGGCAGCTTATGGCGTAACAGCCGCCCCCGCTTCAACCCCGTTGCCACTCATCAGTCGGCCTGGAGGCCCGTTGACGCCGATCCAAGCCGCCCTTATGGTGTCCTCGCCATGACGAAGGTCGCAAAACACACCACGAAAACCGGCAAGCCCACGCGGGCCTCGGGAGTCGTGCGCGCGTAGACTTGCGAACGCAGCATCTGAACCGAAGCCCCGCCTGAAAAGGTCCGGGGCTTTTTTATTGCCCGAAGGAGACCCAAGTGAAGAGCGATCCCGTTATTGCCATTGCCGGCGTGACCGGCGCCGTAGGTCGCGAATTCATCGCCACCCTGGACAAGCGCCGGTTTCCGGTCGGCAGGCTCAAAGCGCTGGCGAGCGCGCGCTCGGCTGGCAAGACGCTCGGCTTTCGCGGCGAGACCATCGTCGTCGAGGAACTGACGGATTCGTCCTTCGCAGGCGTCGATATCGCGCTGTTTTCGGCCGGCAGCGCCACGGCCAGGACATTCGCGCCGATCGCGGTGCGAGCGGGTGCCGTGGTCATCGACAACTCCTCCGCCTTCCGCATGCATAGCGACGTTCCCCTGGTCATTCCCGAGATCAACGGGCGCCGCATCGGCGAGCATCGCGGCATCATCGCCGTACCGAACTGCTCGGCGATCACCGCGCTGATGCCGCTCTGGCCGATCCATCGGCAAAACCGCATCCGGCGGCTGATCCTGGCGACCTATCCGGCCGCGAGCGGCGCCGGCGCCGCGGCGATGGCCGAACTCGTCGAATCGACCCGCGCCAACCTTGCCGCCCAAGTCTATCAGCCAAAGGTGCTGCCGCATCCCTATGCGTTCAACCTCTTCAATCA
>NZ_JBAURI010001029.1:0-2237 GCF_049581145.1 Bradyrhizobium sp. | reverse complement strand
CACCCCCCACCCCCGGGCCCTCAGAGCGAGCTTCGCTCGTCTCGCCCCCGCTGCTACGCGGGGGGAGGGGAGAAGTGGCCGCGCCATATGACAGCTTTCAAGGAATCGCTCGTCTAGTACAGCGATTTCGAGATTCTAATCATATCAGTTTCCTCCGAACCTCATCCTGTGAGGAGCATCGCGCAAGCGATGCGTCTCGATGGAAGCGGGAGTACGTGATCGATTTCGTGGAATCGCTCGTCTAGTTGTGGTGGCGCGGGTAGTAAACAGGCGATGGACAATCACACACCGATATTTCCAGAACTAGCCGGATGGCATTTCACACTGACAGAAACATCATTTGGTGTTTACAGGGCTGAGGGCTTCCACAGTGACGGTCGTTCTGTCAGCCGTACGGGCCACGATTTGCACGCTCTCATCAGGGAAACAGCGGAAGATGCGCGAAATCTTCCTGATAGGCGAAACAACTTGTAAGGCGGCAGCATTGGGTTGCCTCTTTTCGCGCCTATGATGTCGGCTTACGGCACGAAGCGCAGGTGGCAGACCGCGACGGGTAATTCCGGAGAGCTGGGGGAACGCCGGCTGTGCCATTCGCCTGTCGGGCACAGCGCCCTTGACCCTGAACGGACATCAGGCTCGCCGCGATGTTGGCTAGCAGGGAGCGGCCGCCAATGCCCGATTGTATCGCGCGTAGAGAGCGGATCGGAGTAGCTTTCGAATTCACTCGCCATGCTACCATGGGGATCGAGCGCCTTGTCGTTCGTGACGATATAAAGACAACGAAGGCAGCGGGCGGATGTAACGAGCGCCGAATCGGGTCTGGCCTGACGCGATCCGGGGAGCATGGATGTATAAAATCGCCGGTTCAGTCGTCGGATTGTCGATGTTGCCGGCCATTGCCCTGGCACAGCAGCCGACCGAGTTGAATATCGGGTGGCTCAGTTATTCAGCCGGTGCTATCAGTCAGGATTTGAGCATACGAAACAACGGCTTGCGTACAATAAAAACCGCTAGAATAAGATGCCGCTTCTCTCATGCCTTCATGCATTATTCCAAGCACCTCGGAGCTGGCGCCGTCGAAATCAAGAACATCGCCTCAAACGGCATCGGCTACAAGACAATGACAATCGCGAGCAAAATCTCACCCACTAGCGCGACCTGTCATATCGTCTCCGTAACGCGCCCTTAGTTCAGTCTTGAGTGCACGGATCAATCACGCAATCGAGCGGTCGCAATTCCTGCGCTGGCCCGCGAGACGCGAATTGCCCTTCATATAACGATCATCGCATGTAGATCATTGCAGGACACCATGAGACGGGCGCTCGTCATTTCCGTTTTGGCACGAAGCGTCCGTGCCGGAACGCATGGGATATGTCGGGAGCTGGAGGTCAACCGGCGGTGCCATCAACCGGCCGGCCACAGCCGCCCGTGACCCGAACCGGACGCCGGCCTCGAACGGCATCGCCGGTCATGATAGGGTGCCTCTCCCAGTATTCTCAAAACCATCGACACGGAGGTCCGAGATGACCGACACTCCTTCCGCAGATTCTCCGTCTGCTTCCTCGATTCCCGCCGACGATCCCGGCCGCGTCCTGACGGTCGCCGATCCCGACGGCGCCGACGTGCCGCATGTCTCGGTGGCCGGCGGAACGTACACTGTCCTGGTGTCTGGTGCGCAGACGGCGGGCCGCTACTGCCTGGTCGACATGCTCGTGCCCGCCGGCGGCGGACCCCCGCCGCACCGCCACGACTTCGAGGAAATGTTTTCGCTTCTCGAAGGCGAACTCGAGTTCACTTTTCGCGGAAAGTCGCACACCGTACGCGCGGGATCGACCGTCAACGTTCCGGCCGACGCCCCGCACGCCTTCAGGAACGTGTCCGGCAACGCGGCTCGCATGCTCTGCATGTGTACGCCGGCAGGACAGGATGAATTCTTTCTGGCGGTCGGATTCCCCGTCGAAGGCCGCACATCGCCACCGCCGAAGCCGACCCCGGAAGAGATGGCCGAGAAGGGAAAACTGATCGCGGCCCTGTTGCCGAAATATCGCACCGAGATGGTCAAGATGTGAGGCGAACCCGCCTGACTGAGAGCCAAGAATGGACGACGGCCATCGCATGGTCGAGGCGGACGTTCCTTTTCGCCGGTGATCGTTTGTGGCACGAAACGGACCAGCCGGGTCGGTGCGTCGATGTTCGTTGATAACGATAGACCGGAAGTGCCACGCCAAAGGTCAAAA
>NZ_JBAURI010001028.1:0-10014 GCF_049581145.1 Bradyrhizobium sp. | reverse complement strand
ATCGCGTTCTTGGCGGCGAGGCCAACCAGCACGACGAAGCCGATCTGCGCCAGCACGTCGATCGCCATGCCGCGGATCAACAGACCCGTCACCGTGTCTCTTGGCCTCGGTGACGGGTCTGTTGATCCGCGGCATGGCGATCGACGTGCTGGCGCAGATCGGCTTCGTCGTGCTGGTTGGCCTCGCCGCCAAGAACGCGATCCTGATCGTGGAATTCGCGCGGCAGACCGAGGAGAGCGGCGCCAGCCCCGGAGAAGCCGCCGTCACCGCAGCGCGCACCCGACTGCGGCCGATCCTGATGACGTCGCTGGCGTTCATCTTCGGCGTCGCGCCGCTCGTGGTTGCAACCGGCGCTGGCTCGGAGATGCGGCAATCCCTCGGCACGGCCGTGTTCTCCGGCATGCTGGGCGTGACCGCCTTCGGCCTCTTGTTCACGCCGGCCTGCTACACCGTCGTGCGCAAAATCGGTCGCAAAAAGCAAGCGGCGAAAGCCCAGGAGGTCGCCCACGTCGCGTGAGTCCGCAGGATGAAAAGAATCAGCCGGCGGTTCGAATTTCGGCACGGTGGCGATCAGCCGACCCGATTCAGACCATGGCTTGCTGCAAGCTCTCGGATGCGCTCCGCTTACCCCCTGGGGCAACCCGTTGGGAGAGGTGAACCGGTCGCCGCCGCAGCTCAGGACGCGGGCATGAGGCTGCTCTTGACGTGCCAGGACCCACTAAGCGGCATGAGGCTGACCGGGCGTCCGGCAATGAAATTGCCGATGGCATCCAGGGGCTGGACCGATTAGATGCGCGTCTGATTGGATGGTCGCCGTTCAGCCAAAGGGCGGCTTGACCGGCTCGCCATACCGCAAAAACTGGGAGGAAACTCAGCTTGCCCGACCAACCGAGTGCCCGGCGCAAGAGTTCGGCCAAGGCCGAGCGACGCGCCGATATGATGGAGCAGATACTCGACACCGCCGAGTTTCTGTTTTCCAGGAACGGCCTCCATGGGGTTACGTTGAAGGACGTCGCAAAGCGCGTCGGCGTGCATCATACACTGATCAACTATTATTTTGAGGACAAGAAGAAGCTGTTCGACGCCGTCTTCGCGCGACGCGCGGTGATAACCAGCGAGCGTCGCATGAGGTTGCTTGATCAATACGACAAGACGACCGGCGGCAAACCTTCGGTTGAGGGAGCGCTGCGCGTATTCCTGGACAGCGACCTCGACCTTTACATCGAGGGCGGCGAAGGCTGGAGGAATTACGGCGCGCTGGGTGCGCTGGTCGCCAACACGCCCGAATGGGGCGCCGACATGATGGACCGGCATTTCGATCCGGTGGTCCTGCGCCTGATCGATCTGCTCAAGAAAGCGCTGCCGAACTGTGCGGAAGAGGATATCTTTTGGGGATACCATTTCGTCTCCGGAGCACTGATGCTCACGCTGGCGCAAACCGGGCGCATCGACAAGCTCTCGGACGGCTTGTGCAAGTCTGATGACTACGCCGCTGTCAAGGAGCGGATGGCGACCTTCATGGCGGCCGGTTTTCTTGGCGTCTGCGCGCGTCGAAAAGCCGAGCGGGATGCCTGAAAAGGCCTTGCCGGGGCGGAGATCCTGTGAATATGATGTTCACTCACTAGTGAGCTAATTAAAAATGATTGAAAGGGAGCGCGGATGAAGCTGCGAGATCGCGTTGCGGTCCTCACAGGCGCCGGCTGAGGATTGGGATGATGTCATGTGATGGTGCCGGCCGGTTTGCGCGCCGGGACGCTCGGACGTGGTACTGATACGTAATACTGGTGAATGACGAGCGCGGAGCGTATCAACGAGGCGATAACGCCAACGCTGCCCTTCAGTCACCGCCGTTTGGTCAACGATGAAGTCTCCCGATGAAAGTCAGATCACGCAGACCATGAACCGCGCGATGGCGGGTTCGGGAGCGCTGTCATTCTGGTCAGCGCACTCGAACGAAGCTGGCATCCACAACAAAGCTGACATCCACCATGAGGCTGTCCAAGGAGGTATCTCGCAGTCGGTCGTAGCCGGTGGCTGAAGCGGCTCCATGGGAGACGCGCACGAAAAATCCGGGCACGAGCGGCCGTCGTCATCATTCGGGAAACAGCTCCCGTCCAAGGGAGCGAATGTCCAGTCCAACGAGGAGGAAATCAATGAGGAAGACACTCGCCATGGCAGCCCTCACGCTGTCAGTGCTCGGCCTGAGCGCCATGTCGGCGGCAGCCGAGGACACCGTCAAGATCGGCTACATCGATCCGCTTTCGGGCGGCGGCGCCAGCGTCGGCGAGGTCGGCTTGAAGACCTTCCAGTTTCTCGCCGACGAATTGAACGCCAAAGGCGGCATCCAGGGCAAGAAGGTCGAGATCGTTCCGCTCGACAACAAGACCAACCCGCAGGAAAGCCTGGTCCAGGCGCAAAAGGCAATCGACGCCGGCATCCGCTTCCTCACCCAGGGCAACGGCTCGGCGGTGGCGAGCGCGCTTTCCGACTTCGTCACCAAATACAACGAACGCAATCCCGGCAAGGAAGTGCTGTATTTCAACTATGCTGCGATCGACCCGGTTCTGACCAACGCCAAGTGCAGCTTCTGGCATTTCCGCTGGGATGCGAGCTCCGACATCAAGATGGAGGCGCTGACCAACTACATCAAGACGGTGCCCTCGATCAAAAAGGTCTATCTGATCAACCAGGATTATTCATTCGGAGAATCCGTCCGTACTGCGGCCAGGGCCATGCTGGCCGCCAAGCGGCCGGACATCAAGATCGTCGGCGACGAAAAGCACCCGCTGTTGAAGATCACCGATTTCGCGCCGTATATCGCCAAGATCAAGGAGTCGGGCGCCGACACCGTCATCACCGGCAACTGGGGCCAGGATTTCGCGCTGCTCCTGAAGGCGGCCGCCGACGCCGGGCTCAAGGTCAATTGGTACACTTATTATGCCGGCGGCACCGGCGGCCCGACCGCGATCAAGCAGGCCAATCTCGATCATCAGGTGTTCCAGATCACCGAAGGCATCGCCAATATCGACAATCCATCCTCGCAGGAATTCGAGAAGGCGATCCGGGCCAAATACGACTTCAGCCTGTTCTATCCGCGCGCCGTCAACGAAATGCGCATGCTGGCAGCGGCAGCCGACAAGGCCAAGTCGATCGATCCGATCAAGGTCGCCGACGCGCTGGAAGGCATGGAGTTCGACGTGTTCGACGGCGGCAAGGGCTTCATGCGCAAGGACGATCACCAGTTCTTCCAGCCGATCTATATTTCCTCATTCGGCGACCGTAGCGAAAAGGAACCGTTCGACGAGGAGCATACGGGCTGGGGCTGGAAGCTCGTCGCCAAGATCGATACGCCCGCGACCGTCATTCCGACAACTTGCAAAATGGAACGGCCGAACTGATCATTCGCCTGTGCCAACGGTCCGCCCCAAGCAAGGTTTGGGGCGGATACGCGCTTAACTCGGCGGTGCCGTCGTGCTTGAACTGATTGTCATCTCCACGCTCAACGGCGTGTTGTTCGGCATGCTGCTGTTCCTGATGGCGAGCGGGCTCACCGTCATCTTCAGCATGCTGGGCGTGCTCAATTTCGCGCATGCGAGCTTCTACATGCTGGGCGCGTTCTTCGGATTCCAGATCAGCCGCTGGTTCGGCTTCTGGCCGGCGCTCGTGATCGCGCCGCTACTGGCGGGGGCAATCGGCGCCGCCGTCGAGCGCTACGGGCTGCGACGCGTGCACCGGAACGGTCATGTGGCTGAACTGCTGTTCACCTTCGGCCTGGCCTTCGTGATCGAGGAAGTGGTGCAGATCATCTGGGGCAAGAGCCCGGTCGATTTTCGCGTCCCGGCGCTGTTGGATTTCCCGGCCTTTACGATCTTCTCCACCAACTATCCCGCCTACAAGATGTTCATGCTGCTGGTGTCGATCGCGATCTTCTTAGGGCTTCTGCTGGTGCTGAAGAAAACCCGCATCGGGCTGATCGTCCAGGCCGCGCTGACCCATCCGCATATGGTTGGCCATCTCGGGCACAATGTCGGGCGCATCTTCATGCTGGTGTTCGGCGTCGGCACCGCGCTGGCCGCGGTGGCGGGCGTCATCGCCGGACCTGAACTGGTGACGCAGTCGGACATGGCGGGATTGCTGGGCCCGATCCTGTTCGTGGTCGTCGTGGTCGGCGGACTGGGCTCGCTGCCAGGCGCCTTCATCGCCTCGCTGCTGATCGGCCTGGTGCAGACCTTCGCGGTGTCGATGAACGGCTCGCTGTCCGGAGCCTTCGGACCGCTCAGCCCGGCCTACGCCGCGACCTGGCTATCCGACATCTGGGATGTCACCATCGCGCAGATCGCGCCAATCATTCCCTACATGATGCTGGTGCTGGTGCTGATCTTCCGTCCGATGGGTCTGCTCGGGACACGCGACACATGAGCGAAATCGCCTTGAGCGCGGCACCGCCGCTGCCTTCGACCGTCGAGAAACTCCGATTCTACGGATTGTGGGTGGTGGCGGCGGTCGTGCTGCTGCTGCTGCCGCGGGTATTCACGTCCGGCGGCTCGCTGACGACGTTCAGCCTGATCGGCATCTCGATCATCTTCTCGCTGTCCTACAATATCCTGCTCGGACAGACCGGCATGCTGTCGTTCGGGCATGCGGTGTATTACGGCTTCGGCGGCTTCCTGGCGGTGCACGCCATGAACATCATCGGCGCCGGCAAGCTGCCGATTCCGCTGCCTGTCATCCCGCTGATCGGCGGCCTGGCCGGATTTTTGTTCGCGGCCCTGCTCGGCTGGGTCTCGACCCAGCGCGCTGGGACCGCGTTCGCCATGATCTCGCTCGGCGTGGGCGAACTGATCGCCTCGTCCGCGCTGATCCTGCGCACGTTTTTCGGTGGCGAGGCCGGTGTCTCGACCAACCGGACCAAATTGCTGAAACTGTTGGGCTGGAGTTTCGGGCCGCAGATCCAGATCTATTACCTGGTGGCGGCGTGGACGCTGATCGCCGCGATCGCGATGTACGCGCTGACCCGCACGCCTCTCGGACGCATGTGCAACGCCGTGCGCGACAATCCCGAACGCGTGCAGTTCGTCGGCTACAATCCCCACGTCGTGCGCTACCTCGCATTCTGCTTTGCCGGCCTGTTCGCCGGAATTGCGGGCGCGCTGGCGGCGATCAACTTCGAAATCGCCAACTCGGCTTATCTCGGCGCCGAGCAATCGGGCAGCGTGCTGTTCGCGACCTATATCGGCGGGGTCGGATTTTTCATCGGCCCGATCGTGGGCGCGATCTTCGTCACCCTGCTGTCGCTCGGCCTCAGTGATCTGACCCAGGTTTGGCAGCTCTATTTCGGCCTGATCTTCATCGCCGTGGTGATGTTTGCACCGGGCGGCATCACCGGGCTGTTGATGATGCATCGTCCGCTGCTGAAGGCAGGCACCCTCCTCCGGTTGCTGCCGAGCTATCTGATCGCCCTGGTGCCGACGCTGGCGATGCTGACGGGACTTGTGCTCGCGATCGAAACCATCGTGCATTACACCGTCAACCCCGGCGACGATTCCCACATCCAGGCGTTCGGCGTCGGCTTCAACGCGGCGAGCCCCTCTATTTGGGCGCTGGCCGCCATGCTCTTGATTGGCGGCTTCCTGGTGGCACGCAAGACCTGGGGCTGGATCGGTCACGCCTTCGACGACGCCGCGACCAAGGCGCGTGAAAAAGGAATCGCCGCATGAGCGCCGCGATCGAACTGCGCGGGGTCGAAAAGAGTTTTGGCAATGTCGCCATCATCCGCAACATCAATCTCAGCGTGGCGCAGGGCGAACGCCACGCGCTGATCGGCCCGAACGGCGCCGGAAAATCCACCACGTTCAACCTGATCAGCGGCTACATGAAGCCGACGTCCGGCAACGTGCTGCTGCGCGGCCAGGAGATCGCTGGCCTGCCGCCCTATCAGATCAACCGCCGCGGGCTGTCGCGCAGCTTCCAGGTCACCAACGTCTTTTTCAATATGAGCGTGTGGGAAAACCTGCGCTGCGCCGTGCTGTGGTCGACCGGGCAGCGCTACGCGTTCTGGAAGAATATCGACAGCCTGCCCGTGGTGCGCGACCGCACCGCACAAATTCTGGCCGATATCAACCTCACGTCGAGACGCGACGTGCCCGCCGGCCTGCTGACCTATGCCGAGCAGCGCGCGCTGGAGATCGGCATCACGGTGGCCGGCGATGCCGACGTCATCCTGCTGGACGAGCCGACCGCGGGCATGAGCAACGCCGAAACCGAGCGCGCGGTGGCCTTGATCCGGCGCCTGACCAAGGACCGCACGCTTTTAATCGTCGAGCACGACATGAGCGTGGTGTTCGGCCTCGCCGACCGCATTTCCGTGCTGGTCTACGGCCAGATCATCGCCTCCGGCACGCCGGAGGAGATCCGCGGCAATCCGGTGGTCCGGGAAGCCTATCTCGGAGAGGAGGCGTCATGATGCTGGAGGTCGCAGGTCTGCACGCCTACTATGGCAAGAGCCATATCCTGCAGGGCGTCGACCTGCACATCGATGCCGGCGAGGTCGTCAGCCTGCTCGGGCGCAACGGCGTCGGCCGCTCCACGACGGTCAAGGCGATCATGGGCGAAGTACCGCCGCAGGGGTCGATCAGGTTCAAGGGCACCGACATCGCCGGCCTGCCGAACTACCGGATCGCCAACCTCGGTTTGGGCTACGTTCCGGAGCATCGCGATATTTTCCCCGGCCTGACGGTACGGCAGAACCTGATGCTCGGCATCAAGAATACCAGGCACGCGGGGAAGTGGCAGCTCGATGACATGCTGGCGATGTTTCCCAATCTCGCCGCCAGGGCCGATACCGCGGCGGGCGTGCTGTCCGGGGGCGAGAAGCAGATGCTGACCATCTGCCGCACGCTGATGGGAGACCCCGAGCTGATCATGATCGACGAGCCCACCGAGGGGCTGGCGCCGCTGATCGTGCAGCAGGTCGGCGACCTGATCGCCGAGATCGCGCGACGCGGCGTCGCCATCCTGCTGGTGGAACAGAAGCTCTCGATCGCGATGCGGATATCGCACCGCGTCTACGTGATGGGCCACGGCCGCATCATGTTCGAGGGCACGCCCGCCGAGCTCCGGCAGAACAGCGCCGTCAGCAAGGAATGGCTGGAGGTCTAGGCTCCGTGTGTTCTTGGATTTCGTCCGGGCACCGTCAAGTCGTCTCGGTGTTGGAGCGACCGAGCCAAGTATTCCGGCGCCTTCCTGCGCTGCCTACTTTTTCTGGCTGTCTTTATACTTTGGCCATTTCAGAACCCGCTCCGTCCCTACATTGCATGCTTCTCGCGCTGGAGCATGGAGCTCGCCGCGAAGAACGACTGGAACATCATCTTCGCCCGGTTCGCCGCATCCATAGTCTTCGGCTCTCTTTCGGAAGCGGGCGAAACGTTCGGCAGGGAGTGTCGTAACAACTTCGGACGTTCGCCGCGGAGAGCCATCTGCTCCTTTTCATCCACATCGCGGACGACAACACCTCGGATGAATTTGGTCGCGCTGCCCTGCTTCGCTATTTCCACGAATGCGTCATTTCCGGGGTGCATGATTTGACGGGAGGTCCGCCGTAATGAGCCGGACACCGCCAACCCGGGCATTGATCGCCTGGACGCATGGCTTCGGCCTGCTCCGGCTCCAACGACTCGCCCGCTCCCCGCCGGCCGTGCGCCGAGGGCGCGCCCTTCAGGCGGCTTTCCTGCCCGTTTGGCTGCCAAGAAAGCGCAGATAGCGCACTGACTGTTCACCCTCGAGCACGAACTTGACATGCAGTCCGTCGTCGCGGCGTCCGCGGACCTGGAAGGGCAGGCGCTCGGACAGTCCCTCGATTTCGGCTGTTCCCTTTTCGCCCTTGTTGTACTCAAAATGGCCCGCGATGAAGGCGCCGCCCTCCGAGAGATTGGCGACCGTTCCTGCCGATTGCGCGCCGCCGACGTGGATCCTGACCGACAGACTGACGGGATGGCGCGGGTCGCCGCGGCGATCCACCTCCTCGGGCGAGGAGCGCACGACCTTCACCAGCGCGGTCTTCAACTTCGAAAGATTCGAGGTCACCTCCGAGATGGCCTGACGCACGCCCGAGGCACGATCGCTGACCGCTTCGGCGTCACGGCTGACGTCGGCGATCTTGGCCGAGACGTGCTGCGCGGCGGTCGTGGACGAGGTTATGTTCTGGGCGATCTCCCGGGTCGCAAGGCTTTGCTGCTCCATCGCCAGGGCCACGGCGTCCGCCACCGAGTTGATCTCGGCGATGCAGCCGCTGATCTCGCGGAAGCCGCTCACCGTCTCTTCCGTGGCCGATTGAATCCCGCCGATGAGGCGGCCAATCTCTTCGGTCGAGCGCGCGGTCTGGGTCGAGAGCGACTTGACCTCGGCGGCCACCACCGCAAAGCCTCTGCCCGCTTCTCCGGCCCGCGCGGCCTCGATGGTCGCGTTCAGCGCGAGAAGATTGGTCTGATCGGCAATATTCCCGATCAGCTTGGTCATCTCGGCGACCTTCACGACCACCTCCGAGAGCGATTGAATGGACTCCTCGGCTTTGCTGCTCCTGGTCACGGCGGTCTTGGTCGCGGCACTGACCTTGGAGACCTGTTGTTCGATCTCGCGGATGGAGGCCGTGAGCTCTTCGGCAGATGCCGACACCGACTCGGCGTTGGCGAGAGCCTGTTCGGAGGAGGTCGCAACCTCCTGCGTTTGGTGCGAGAGGCTGTTGGCCAGCGACAGCAGACCCTCCGCCGCACCATCGACCTCCTGCGAAGCCGTGGAAATCGAGGCGACGGAGGTGCTGGTTTCCCGTTCCACCGATTCCGCCATGCGCAACACCGCCATCACGCGTTCGGCCGCAGCGGAGGCTTCCGCCACCTCCTTGTCCGACTCCATCCGGCCGATGCGGAGCGCGTTGTCGCGGAACACCTCGACAGCGCGCGACATTGCGCCGATCTCGTCATGCCGTCGTGTGCTCGGCACGGAGACCTGGGTGTTCCCGGTCACCAGCTCTGCCATGATTCGCGTCAGCTTGCGCAGCGGGGAGGCGATGCCGAAATGCGCGTAAAGCAGGATGGCGCCGGCGACGGAGAGCGACGCCAGGCCCAGCGCGTAGAGGATCGTGTTCAGCGTCTGCAGATCGGCCGTCGCCGAGTTTGTTGCAAGACGGATCGCGGCCTGGCCATCCTTGCTGAGGCGCTCCGAGACAGCAATCAGGCTTTCCATCGCCTTCGCCAGCTTGTCCGACTGCTCATCGAATTCCGGCATCATCTTGTTGCCGGCCGAAGGGCCGTCCGCGACATAGGCCTTGGCCATCTTCTCGCCGAGTTCGTAATAGGGGGCGAATTGGGTCTCCACCTGGTCGATGGCCCGTGCCACTGCATCGTTGTTGAGCTTGCCGGCAAGTTCGTGTGCTTTCGGGACCAGCGCAGCGAACTCTTTTGCGTTCTTCTCCGCCTCCTCGAAGCCGTCATCCAGGCCATCCTGCCCGCGCGTCGCGGAGACATCGGTCAGGAACTGCTGCACCTGGATGATGCTGATCTGGATATTCTTGACGTCCAACATCAGGTCTGGAAGCTGCTGCGACGTCAATTCCGAAAGCTTGTCGATGCGCTCGGCGGTGACGGCCTGCTGCCGGATAAAGAACACCGATATGCCGATGATGGCGAGCACGATCAGCGCCATCAGTGCGTTGGACAGGCCGATCTTGCCACTCAGCGAAAGCTTAAACTGAAACATTCTTGCCTGCCTTCAGTCGGAATCGATCGCCGTTTGGCGCAGATGCCCGCCGAACCACGGCGATGGACCTTTGGAATCTGCTGGACACACTGCGGCGATGGCGGATGAGTTCGCTGCCCAAAGTGCTGCACGTCTCATTAATATTGAGTGAGATTGAGCCGGCATACCGTAGTTGTTGGGGGCCGAAATGCGGCGGCCAACCGTCTGGACGCGCTATATCCGCGTATGCTCCGAAGCATGCTTCCATCTTCACAGATGCTGGAC
>NZ_JBAURI010001027.1:0-8107 GCF_049581145.1 Bradyrhizobium sp. | reverse complement strand
GCCGATCGTCACGCGCGGTCCCACCGAGAACGTCAACGATCTGCTTTATCTCAAGGGCGTCGATGTCGCGGTCATCAACAGCGACTCCCTGGAAGAGTACAAGTCGCAGGTGCCGGAGATCCAGCAGCGGATCACGTCACTCCTGACCCTGTTTCCATCCGAACTACACATCTTCGTTCGGCCGGAGATAAAGACACTGGCCGATCTCGCGGGCAAGAAAGTCAACTTCAACACGCAAGGTACCGCCGCCGCCTATTCCGGTCCTCTGATCTTCAGTCGTCTCGGCGTCGACGTCGACAAGACGTTCATTCCGCATCCAGCGGCGCTTGAACAGCTGAAGCGCGGAGAGATTGCCGCCGTCGTCTTTGTCACGTCGAAGCCGGTCGATGCTTTCGCGAAGGGAAAATGGGACGAAGGCTTCAAGTTCCTTTCCGTCGACTATGGTCCGAAATTCGAGGACTACTACCTGCCTTCCTATCTCGACTCGGCGGACTACCCGAACCTGATCGCCAAGGACCAGCGGATCGCCACGATTGCGGTTCCAACCCTGTTGGCTACGTTCAATTGGCAACCCGACTCGCCGCGCTATCGTCGATGTGCGCGATTTGTCGATCAGCTGTTCAGCCGGATGGACAAGCTGCGCTCGCCCGGATTCGACGTAAAATGGAAGGACGTTGATCCGACCGCGCGCGCGCCTGGCCTGGAGCGGTTTCGAGCCGCCCAGGAATGGCTCGATCGCAAGTCGCCCCCCAATCAATCCTCCACCAAGCAAGATGGGCATCTGTGATGTGGGCGAAGCTGGCTAGCACGGTGCTGTTGATCGGAAGCGGCGCCGCCTCCGCGCAATCCGCGCCTCTGGGCGTGGCCGGACTGGAGGCGTGCTCTCAAGCGGCGCACTTCGCCGATGTGATCTGTTCCAAGATCACCGACGATCCGGCGCAGCGGCTGCAGTGCTTCAAGAAATCGAGCGCGGACCAGCTCGACTGCCTGGAACATGCTCTGTCCGACGCATCTCCCGGCGCCGCGCCGCCGGACGGTGCTTCCGAACTGGTCCGCTCGGAACCTCCGGCCAATAAACCTGCAGCAGCGCCTGCGGAGACGGCTTCGCCGAAACAACCCGGTGGTACCCCGTCTTCGGATTCGGGAAACACCGCCGCGTCGTCGGGCGGCGCTGCGGTAGCCCAGGAAGCGCGCAAGGAACCGTCCAAGGAAGCGTCCAGGGAGACGCTCAAGCAACCATCCAAAGGACTATCGGACGCGCGTGCGCAGGTGACCCCGCCGGTGCAGTCTGCTGAGGCACCGGCCGTCGCGGTCAAACCGGATCCCTCGCCAAAGGCGCCCGAGAGTCCAGTGAGGCCAATAGGCAACGACTGGCTCGTCAGTGAAACGACCTCACCGATCGATTACAGTCCGCTCGTGACCGCGGTGATCCATCCGGTGTCGGATGCGAAGGGCGAACACCAGACCCTCGCGGTTCGCTGCCGCGGACAACACACCGAATTCATGCTGCGCACGGACGGCGCATGGAGCGCGGCGCGCGGCAACGAGCTGCAGGTCGCCTATCAGGTCAACGACCAGCCGGTGGTGCGGCTGCCTTGGGTGCTGTCCGCGGACGGCAAGACCGCGACCTGCAAGGGCGATCCCACGACGATCCTGCAGTCAATGCCGGACGGCGCACGCTTGAAGATCGGCGTGACCGATCGCGCAAGCTCGCCCCAAGCCGTGACCTACCAGCTCGACGGATGGGGCGCCGTCCGCAAGAAGATCGCCGCCGCGTGCAAATGGGCGCAGACGACCGACGAGGCAGCATCCGGCAGGCGCTGAGCCGCCGGAGACGCCGGAGACTTTGCCGCCGAACCCGGCTGCAGCATCGTCCGGAAAATGCGACAGCGGTTTTGCTCGTGACAAGCGCAGAACGCGCTTGCGCTGAGATCATGCTCAAACAGCAAGGTGAAGCGCTGATGACGAATCAGCATTAGGTCATCGCGCCTTAAGCCACCACGCTTCAGGGGCGCAGGTAGCTCCAGCCCTTCTCTTGCAGCTCCATCAGGTGCACGACGCCGGAGGGAACGATGACGGCCTCGGACACCATGTTGACCGGATGGCCCTCCTTCTTCTCCATTCCCACCCTGGTCACGTTGCAGGCGGAGAACTGAATCGTGCTCGGGAATGCATAGTCCTTCAATTGCTTGAGACGCGCCTGCACCGGCGAGGTATCGGCCCGCAGCATGTAGAGGCCGGGTCCGTAAGTTACCAGATCGATATCCACGTCTTCGCCTTTGCCGCGGTAGTACTCGATGATGTTGGTCGCATTATTGAGCGCGAGATTCATGACGGCGGGATCGTTCTGATCAACCTGAATGACGAGGCGATGCGGCTGTTCGGAGGCCGGTGCCTTGGCCTTGGTATCGGCCGCAAGTGCTGCCGGACCGAGCATGAGCGCGAAAGCTGCGACAACCGTCCAACGAAACCGTTCCAGCATCATGGTACTCCTTTACAACTACTACAAATCTCCATGCGGCAGAGCCGATGGCGCGACGACACAATTGGCGTCTTGCTAAGTAAAAACGGTGGCCCTTCCAAGGCGTGCCGCATCAATCCCGCGACGACGAATGAGTCGACCCGGAATTGACTACCGTTGTCGGGGTGCAGGAAGCCATCTTGAAATGGCGGCCGCAGCGTCACGGCGACGAACGAAGCGAGATTGGTATCGCAGCGTGCGACGCTGGCGGGACCGTTTGCTTGGAGAGCCTGCCATCGCGCGGCAGCTGCGCTGCTCGGCCGACGGCCAATCTCGCCTGAAGCGTGCTTTTTAGTAGCAGCGCATGACCGTGACAGTCTGCTCTCTGCCACCGCGCCCGGGAACCGTCACCTCCTCGGCGGGGCAGCTCGAGATATAGGGCCGATCGGAAAGGGTGACGGCCGGCGGATATCGATGCGCCCAATCCCAGGGAACATCATATTTATAGGTGTAATGAACATCACCGGAGGCTTGCGGTACATCCGCCAGCGGTTCGCCATTTGACGATCCATAATCGTAGTCGCCGACTGCCGGCCACAGCGCTCCGAGGTTGTTTCTCCGGTGATGCCGGAACGATCGGGCGAGCGATGGACGGAACATCGCATGCGCCGACGTCACTCCTCCGCGCGAGACCGCCGTCGAGGCGGCGAAGGCCTCGTTCGCAGCCAGCAGCAGCGCGACCGCGCTCAGGGAGGCGACGAGCGCCCCATGAATTCTATACGTCATGGCACGTACCAATCCGTTGGTTGCAGCCCTGATCACGACGCTAGGCCGGTCGTCAGGTGCGGGCAAACGCATAATTAATTATTAGTTAAGACATAACATTAATAGCGGGCCGGGCTGATTTATGATCGATCACGAGAAGCAGCCCGGGCAGGCTGCCTCTCGCGATTGCCGTTGCAATCAGGCTGACGTCGATCGCTCAGGCCGGAGAGGCGAGGGGTTTGCTCTTCTCCACCACATAGGTGCTGACGATCACGGTCTTGATCTCGCCGTTCTTGCTGCCGGCATGCGGTGTGGCGACCGGCACCTGGAAGCCGTCCCCGGGCTTCAGTGCGCGCGTCGGCTGCCCCTCGATCGGAAGATCGAGACCGCCGGCAACGACATAGCCGGATTCAATTCCGGGATGCGTGTGCCGCGCCACGACGGTGCCCGGATCGATGCTGACCTCGACGACCAGCGTCACGTAGCCGGGCATCGGTCCATCCATTTGGGAGAGGATCTTTCGGGTGAAGCCCGCGGGCGCGGGCGGCGGCGCAGTTTGCGCCGACACCTCGCTCGCCGCGAACTCGGCGAGCCCGCACAGCGCGCAGGATGCAAAACCCGCAAATCCAGCAAACCCACGTCTTGTCAGCATCATCTTCTCCTCCTGCTGCCGGATCATCAGCGTCCGGATTAATCGCGGGAAGTGTATGCCTTTCAATGGGGCCCGCAACCAGGGAGCAGCGCACCAAGCGTCAGCGTGCCCGCACGCGGAGCCGGCCGGCGGCCGGATTCGACCGGTGCGGCGCTAGTCGCGGCGGGGGCGCTGTAGCGTAAAGCTTTCGAAGGGGGCGATCTGACCGTCCGGTCCGACCACGTCATAATAGGTGACCTTGATCGTGGTGATGCCGCCGCGCTCCGACCCGGGATCGAGGCTGAAGGCGGCAAAGCCATAGGCATGCGCGGCGTTGCGTACCGCTGACCACGGCGCGGGCTCCCTGACATAGACCGGCGGACGCTTGCCGGTTTTCGGGTCCACTTCGCCGACGCCGGTGATCACCCGGCACGCCGGCGGGTTGAAGAACAGCTGGTTCGAGGGTACCGACGTGCCCCCGCCGCCAATCACCATGTGCACGGTGCCCTTGGTGGTATCGATCACGTCGGTCGTGGTCGCCGCTGCCAACGGCGTCAGCGTGGCGTTGGCTTCCCGGCCGCGGATCGGGTGTGAGCGCTCGTAATGATGTTCATGCCCGCACACGACGAGATCGACGCCGTATTGGTCGAACAGCGGCACCCATTCCTCGCGGATTCCAAGATCCGCGCCGTTGAACATGTCGGCCGTCGAGATCGCCACCTGGTGCATGCAGACCACGACCCAGTCGATGTCGTGATTCTGGCGGGCGGCCGCCAACTCCTTTTCCAGCCAGGCCTTCTGCGCGCCGTGCGAATAGCCGCGGACATAGGAATTGCCGCCGTCCTGGTAGCAGATGTCGTCGTTGGCGATGCTGATCACGCGCATCGCGCCGACCGTGAACGCGTACCAGAGCCCGCGCGTGACGTCGGTCTGGCCGGCCGTTTCCGGCAGCGAGAAATAGGTCTGATAGGCCTGATAGCCGATAGGTCCGTTGCCGAGCTCGTTCTCGTGGTTGCCGGCCGACGGCATCCATGGACGCTTGCGGGCGCTGCGGCTGTTGTTGTCCCAGAAATCCCACCAGGTCCGCACCCGGTCTTCGCTGAGATTGGCGTAGCAGAGATCGCCGTTGAACAGATGGAACAGCGGCTTCAGCCGCTCCACGCCGAGCGTGGTGTCCCCCGCCGCCGGCGAGCCGAGATTGTCGTTCACAAAAGGCGGATTCGGCAGCGTCACGCCCGCCGGCGGCACGAATTTCTTGCCAACAGTCGGTGTGCCCTGGTCGCCGAAGCTCGTGAAGGCGATCGGCGCGCGGCCGCGCGGCGCGGTGCGAAAGGTCGCGAACTCCGGCTCGGCGCCGTCATGCATGGCGCCGTAGAGATAAGGCTGGTCGGGCTCCAGGCCGTCGAGCTTGGCGTGGTAGGCGTAGACGATCTTGCCGGACTTGGCGTCGGTGTAGCTGACCGCCTTGGCCTCGACCGTCTGCTCGAGCCGGCCATCGAGCCGTCCGAGCACGACCCGGGGATTTTGCACGGGCTGCAGCGTGTGCCAGGACACCACCATCCCTGTCGATGCATCCGCGCCGAACTGCAGGTGCAGTCCCGCGACCGGCGGTGTCTTGACCGGATCGGACGGGCCGGGGGCTTCCAGAGAGCCGGCGGAGGAAGGCGCCGCCGTTGCGTTGCCGTTGCCGATGAGGGACGTCGCGACGACGGCGCCGCCGCCGATGCCTGCGGCAGTCAAGAGCCTGCGACGGCTGAGTTCCAGGTTGAATTCAAGATCCTGCATGGTCATGACGGCGAGAATGCTCCTGCGATGATCGGGATAGCCTATCGCGGTTTCATGACAATTCGGGATTGCCGCGCGCGGGCCGCAGGCTTTTCAACTGCCGGCCGATGACGTCCGATGAGGAGATCTTCTCGACTGGTAGCCAGGTTGCGTGTCGTGGCCCGCGTCTTGGCGAGTACGGCGCCGGCTGCGGCCCGTTGCCTGTATCGGGCGCGTCACGTCAGCCGGCGCACGCTTATTTGACTGGCTACAATTTTGTGACAGAATTACTACAGTCGCATGTCGGTTCGATAACAAGCGGAGCGGTCGATGAGCTTGGAATGGCGGGCGCGGTCAACGTCGCTCGCGTGGTCGAATCCGCTGGCCTGGTGGTGGGGGCTGCTGACCCTGGTCAGCGGTGTCAATATCGCAATTTGGTTTCTGCTTTATGGCCGGCTCCGCGACCAGCCGGGTGGCGCTCTCGGCGGCGCGCCTGGCATCGGGCTCATGCTGCTGCTCTGCGCGGCCTATGTTTTCGGCTGCGCGCTGCGCTCGTTCTTGCCGCGCGCCGATGTGCAGCGGATCTGCCTGTTCGATACCTGGCTGTCGAGCGTCGTGGTCGGCCGCTCGGTGGCGACCGTGGCCGAGGTGTGCTTCGTGGCGCAATGGGCGGTCATCCTGCATCCGCTCGGCCTGATGACGGGCGCCGACACCACTTTGAATGCCGCGTGGGTGATCGTGCCGCTGATCCTGATTGCTGAATGCTTCTCCTGGTATGCGGTGCTGACCACCAACTATCTGGGCAACGCGATCGAGAATTCGATATGGGCGGTTGCGTTCTTCGTCGTCGGGATCGCCCTTTGCCGATTGCTGCCGGAATTCGACGGTCGGGTTCGCGTGGCGCTCGCCATGACTGTCGTCGGGATCGCGTTCTATCTGATGTTTCTGATGACCGTCGACGTCCCGATGTATCTCAGCCGCTGGCGGGCCGTGGTTGCCAATGGCGGCAGGCATCTCCACCCGCTCGAGGGCCTGCGTGACGTCTGCACGCGCTGGGTGGTCACGCACGACCTCGCCGAATGGAAGGGCGAGATTGCCTGGATGTCGCTTTATTTCAGCGCGGCGGTCTGGGCCAGCCTCGCGCTCTGCGTGGTCTATTCGCTGCAGGATGATCTGCCGCGCTATCTGACCGAGGCAACCGTTGCAATATCGGCGCCGGACACGGCGGCAGTCGTGAGCAACCCGCCGATTCCCACGACCGGTTTGTAGGGCCGATGGGAGCCCCACGGGGGCCGCTCCGGGCACGAATCGCTATGCGTCATTCGCGATGGATGCGGCGAGATGCGAGTTACGGCTTCCGCGTTCGCTGCTCGAGCATGCGTGGACCGGTCGCCTCCATCCCGCCCGCCAAATTCTGCCGTGATTGATCGGCAAGATAGCATCGCTGCGCCTGCGGGCCCGCAGAAGACGCTGGCATCGCTGGATGTGAATTGACCCCGCTAATTCTCGGCAGCGAAGAAGTCGCTCACCTGATCTGGACGCGGGATCGCCTCCCGCGAGGAGGCCGATGAATGGCATTGCAGATGGACGCCCGCGCGAACGAGGCGCGCTACCAGTTCGACCGGGTGCAGCGCGCTTTGCACTGGACGATGGCCGCCTTGATCCTGCTTGCGATCGCACTTGGCGGAATGGGACGCTATCTTCCCGCCGGACATCAGCCGCGCCAGGGCCTGCTGGAAGTGCACAAATCGCTCGGCTTCACGATCCTGGTGCTGTTGGTCGTGCGCGTGACGTGGCGCCTGGTGGCCGGCGAACCGCCATACCGTGCGCCGCTCGGACGGCTCAATCATCTGGCAAGTCGTGCCGGCCATTTTGCGCTCTACGGCCTGATGCTGGTGATGCCCATCTCCGGGTATCTCTATTCGGCCGCGGGCGGCTATTCGTTGCCCTGGTTCGGCCTTTTCCAGTGGCCCCGTCTACTGCCGCACGACAAGGACATTTCCGAATGGGGCAAGCTGCTGCACTATTGGGGCGCATGGATCATTGCCGCCGTGCTCGCCGTCCATCTCGCGGCCGTGGTCTGGCATCACTGGATCAAGCGCGACGAGGTGCTGTCGCGGATGACCGGCTGATCCGAGGGTTACGGCTTCCGCCCTTCGCTCCTCGGGCCACGGCGGAAGGTCGCCCGCAACCTGCCCAGCGGTCCCGAGGGGGCATTGCCGGATGCCAAAACAACATCCACTCACCCCCCGTATTGCAGCGCGTGCAGGCCGGTGTTCCAGTTGCTGCGGCGAGCGATCTGCCGGGCGACAGCATATACGTCGAATGGGCGCCGACCGAATCCCCGTCGAGTGTGGCCTGCTGGATGTCGTAAGCGGCCGTCTGCCGGCTGTTACTTTCTGCCGACACTTTCTTCCGACTTCTCGGGAGAGACGAAGGCGCGGGTCGTGATCGCCGATACTTTCTGCGACAGCTTGACCTTGTTG
>NZ_JBAURI010001026.1:0-3322 GCF_049581145.1 Bradyrhizobium sp. | reverse complement strand
GTAGAGATAGGCGCCGCCCGCGATGGCGCCTGGCAGCAGCGTTTCAACGAGCAAAAGGCGTAAGATCTTCATCGCAATTCCCCCGAACTAAAAGCCGAACCGTTTGCGCAGTCCCGGGGGCACCTGGTCGAGCAAGCCGTCCACGTCGTCCTTTTTCAGGGACTTGCCGGGGACGTTGCGCGGATCTGCCGAATTGCTGTTCGGCCGGATCGCGGATTGCGCCATCGGAACGGCGGGTGCCGGTGGCGCCTTCAGGGCGGCCGGCGGCGGGTGAGCCAGCGGCGCGGCGCGGGTTTTGTCGGCATACGGAGCTGGCGTCTGCGCGGGCGGAGCCTGAGACGGCGTCGCGGTCGCAGCGGCGTGCCAGCGCAGGGCATCCGTTCTGGCCTGGTTGACCTGCTCGGACGTCATCTTGCCTTCGAGCACGGCCATCAGCTGGCGCGAGCCGTTGCGGAATTCCTCCACCTTGGTGGCCGCGCTGACGATGTAGGCGCATTTGTAGGCGCTGACATAGTCTCTCGGAACGCCACGTCCGATCGCGTAAAGGCCGCCCAAAATCAGCATGGCATGCGAATGGCCCTGATCGGCGGCGCGTGAGAACCAGCGGAAGGCTTCCTCATCGGATCGCGCCAGGCCGACGCCCGCGGAATAGAGCGCGCCCAGATAGAACTGCGCGCTGTCGTCGCCCGACTGCGCCGCTTGCAAATAGCGATTGGCCATGTCGCGGTCCGATGTCGGATCCGCGAGGGCGCTGCCGGCCCTGGCCAGCAGCGTGATGCAACAGACGATCGCGACAAGAACCCGTCTCATGACACTCTCTGCATCTGCGCCGTGCCCGAAGCCCGAATCGAGCGACGGCGGCATTGCATCGACTCGCAGTTTTGTCGGCACCAGCTTTCGCGGGGTTCAATTTCCAGGGATCGAGGACAGCGCGGCGCGCGAAAATATCTGCACGGAATAGTTGATCGGGGTCAGCTCTGTGGGTTTTGTCTGGTCTGCAGATGTCGAGCACACGCGCAGTCTGCGCGAATTGTCGAGCGGTTGCGTGTTGGACGCGACCCCGCATGTCGAACGGCGGGCAATCGAACCGCCGCTGGGATGCTCGCTGGTCAATACGGCTGCTCCGGGCAATCAACCGTGATGAGCATCACGTCCAGCGATCGACGCACATCTTTGTCCCGGCCGGACCTGCGTCGGCCTGCCGCCATCGTTCAACGGCGCCGCAACGCTTCCGTCCCGCTCGCAAGTTCGATGATCTCGCTGGTGATTTCCTCCTGGCGCAACTGCCGCTCCCGTTGCGACAGTGTGTTGAGCTTGTCGCCGATATTGGACTTGGCCGCCGTCATGGTCATCATCCGCGCCTGGTTTTCGGTCACATAGGCGTGCATGGCGGCGTCGCAAAGCTGAGCGTAGACATATTCCGCCGTCAGCCGTTCGAGCAGATCGTGCGGAGGCAGTGTCGTCAGCGGCGGCAGCCGGTTGCCCGGCTGTGGGAAGCGGCTCAAGTCAAGCGGCAATAGCGAGCGCCGTTCGATCTGGATGCCGCCGCCCGCGGTCGAACGCGACACCACGATCTCAATCTTTGAGATCGTGGCTGCGGCGATGTGCTGGTACAGGGCATCGGCGATCCGATTGGCGAGGGAAGGGATGGCGTCGACATGGGTTGCCATGGCGGCGGTCCATGACGGGCTCAGGCCGCGCTCGCGCGCCACGATCTCGCCGCGCGTTCCCACGACAAAGGTGAGGGCATTAGCGAGTTCGGCTGCTGCGTGCTCGAAGAGATGCTCGCTGAATGCCCCGGCAAAACCCTGCTCGGCGCAGAACAGCACCAGGGCGGTTCTGCCATGCGCCCTGGACGGGTCCATGACAGGCGCGCCCAGCATGGTCAGCGCCTGCCCAATGGCGCGGGAGATCACCGCGTGATAGGCCTCGATCCCGGCAAGCAGCGAACGTCCGCGCTGCGCCCGCGACGCGGCAATGCCGCGCATCGCCGTGACCACCGCCTCCAATTGACGAACATTCTGAATCTGGGTTGCGATGTCGGCCAGCCGTTCGGCCATCATCCGCCTCCCGCATTGGCCGGCCTGATGCTGGACGCCAGCGCCGACAATTCGGCCGCGAGCTTGGCGCGGTCGGAGCCGTCCAGTTGCCCGGTTCGCTCGATCGCGTCCACCACCGCTTTCGCCTTGCTGTCGAGCCAGGGCGACAATTCGCGGCGAAATCGCGCGATGTCATCGAGCGGCACGGAATCAAGTGCGCCGGTCTGCAGCGCCAGCACCAGCGCCACCTGGTCGGCGAGGCGGATCGGCGCATATTGCGGCTGCGTGAGCAGGCCGCGGATGCGGCGGCCGCGCGCGATCTTGTCCTTGACCTGGGTGTCGGTCACGCCGCCGAAGCGGGTGAACAGTTCGAGCTCGAGGAACTGCGCGTAATCGAGGCGGAGCGCATGCGCGGCCTCCCGCAAAGCCGGAGCCTGGGTCTTGCCGCCGACCCGGCTGACGCTGGTCCCGACATCGACGGCCGGCTTCTGGCCTTCGTGGAACAGCCGCGCGTCGAGCACGATCTGGCCATCGGTGATGGAGATGAGGTTGGTCGGGATATAGGCGCTGAGGTTTCCGGCATCGAGTTCCGCGATCGGCAGCGCGGTCAGCGAACCGCCGCCTGTGGCCTGGCTGAGCTTGGCCGCGCGCTCGAGCAGCCGCGCATGAACGTAGAACACGTCGCCCGGATAGGCCTCGCGGCCGGGCGGCTGATGGGTCAGGAGGGCGATCTCGCGATGGGTGGCGGCATGCTTGGTCAGGTCGTCGATCACGACGAGGGCGTGCCGGCCGCAATCCCTGAAATATTCGGCCATCGTGAAGGCTGTGAACGGGGCGATCCACTGCAGGCCGGGAGCCGACGACGCGCTGGCGATGACGAAGATGCAGCGCTGGGGCGCGCCATGCATCTGCACCGCCTGGATCGCCCGTTTCACGGTCGACGACTTCTGGCCGATTGCGACGTAGACGCAGATGATGTCGCTGGATTTCTGGTTGATGATGCAGTCGAGCGCGACCGCCGTCTTGCCGATCGCCCGATCGCCGATGATCAGCTCGCGCTGGCCGCGGCCGAGCGCGAACATCGTATCGATCACGAGGATGCCGGTCTGCACCGGTTCGCTGACAAAGTCGCGGTCAATGATGGCCGGCGCGGCCCGTTCGATCGGCTCGAACCCTTCCGCCTCGATGGCCCCGCCGCCATCCAGTGGGCGCCCGAGCGGGTCGACGATGCGGCCGAGCAGCGCGTCACCGACCGGGATCTCGAGCAGGTGGCTGGTGCGGCG
>NZ_JBAURI010001025.1:0-4466 GCF_049581145.1 Bradyrhizobium sp. | reverse complement strand
AGCACCACCACCACGAAGGAGGTGCCCGCGCCGAGCGTCATGGCCCGCTTCGGAACGGCCTCGACGGCCGGGGCTTCGGTGACGACGTCCTCGATTGCCGCACTCATGATCAAACTCGCTTCACGATGGGCCGGCCGAACAGGCCGGCGGGTTTGATGACCAGCACGATGACGATCACGGCCAGCGCGATCGGCAGTTTCAACTCATTGCCGATGCCGGGGATGTAGGTCCCGGCCAGATTTTCGAAGATCCCGACCAGGAAGCCGCCGATGACGGCGCCGAACGGGCTGGTCAATCCGCCGAGCACGGCGGCGGCGAAGCCGTAGATCAGCACACCGCCCATCATGTTCGGTTCCAGGAACACCACCGGGGCGATCATCATGCCGGCCACAGAGCCGATCGCGGCCGCCATGCCCCAGCCCAGCGCAACCATCCAGGAGGTGTTGATGCCGACCAGCCGCGCCGATTCGGGCACCGAGGCGGCGGCCCGCATCGCGAGCCCGATCCTGGTATACTGGAAGAAGAAATAAAGCCCGAGAAGCAGCAGCAGCGTGACGCCGATCATGCCGGCCTGATGCGTCGAGATCAACTGGCTGCCGAGAAATGGCGAGGAGCCGAACGGCGTCGGATACTGCTTGATGGTGAAGTCCCAGATCAGGCCGGCGCACGAGTTGATGATCGAGAACAGCGCGATGAAGCCCGCGACATTGGTCAGGATCGGCGCTTTCTCCAGCGGCTTGAACAGCAACCGCTCGATGGCGATGCCGCCGGCGAAGGACAACACCAGCGTGAGCACGAAGGCCGCCCAGTACGGGATGCCCCATTGCATCAACTGCCAGGAAATGAAGGTCGAGAACATCGCCATCTCGCCTTGCGCGAAATTGAGATGGCCGATCGCCTGGTAGATCATGACGACCGCGAGCGCCATGCAGGCATAGATCGCACCGGTCGAGATGCCGGCCAGGATCTGGTTGGTGAAAAGCTCCATCGGTCTGTCGCTCCTCAGTAACCGAGATAGGATTTACGGACGTCTTCGTTGTTGGCGATCTCTTTCGCCGCCCCCGCCATCACGATGCGGCCGGTCTCGATCACATAGGCCTGGTCGGCGAGTTCGAGCGCGAGCTGCGCGTTCTGTTCGACCACCAGGATCGTGACCTTGTCCTCGCGGTTGATCTTGCCGAGGATCTTGAACAAATCGCGCACGATCAATGGCGCCAGCCCGAACGAGGGTTCGTCGAGCAGCATCAGCCGAGGCCGCAGCATCAAGGCGCGGGCGACCGCGAGCATCTGCTGCTCGCCGCCCGACAGCGTGCCGGCCTGCTGGGCGTAGCGCTGCTTCAGCACCGGAAAATGGTCGTACATCCGCTCGATGTCGGCGATGATGCCGGCCTTGTCCTTGCGGGTGATGGCGCCGAGCTGGAGGTTTTCCTCCACCGTCATGGCGGTGAAGGTTCCCCGGCCCTGCGGCACATGCGCGATGCCGAGCCGGACGATGTTTTCGGTCGAGCGGCTGGCGAGCGGCGCGCCGTCGAACTCGACCGCGCCGGTCGAGCGCACCATGTTGCAGATCGCCCGCAGCGTGGTGGTCTTGCCGGCGCCGTTGGCGCCGAGCAGCGTGGTCAGGCTGCCCTCGTTGAGCGTGAAGTCAAGGCCGTGGAGCGCCTGTACCTGGCCATAAAAAGCGCGCAGGTCCCTGACGTTGAGCATGACAGTCATTGGTCTTTGCTCCCGAGATAGGCCTTGATGACGTCCGGATCCGCCTGCACCTGCGACGGCGTGCCTTCCGCGAGCTTGCGGCCGAAATTCAGTGCGACCACGTGGTCGGCGATCGACATCACCAGCCCCATGTGATGCTCGACCAACAGCACGGTCACCTTGCGATCGTCGCGAATGCGACGGATCAGGTCGCCGAGCACATGGACTTCCTCGTGATTGAGGCCGCCGGCGGGCTCGTCGAGCAGCAGGATCTTGGGATCGGCGGCAAGCGCGCGCGCCAGCTCGACGCGCTTCTGGGTGCCGAACGGCAGGCCCGATACCGTGGTGTGCGCGACGTCCTCGAGGTTGAGATAGCCGAGCAACTCGTGCACCTTGTTGTTGACCGTGGTCTCGGTGCGGCGAACCCAGGCCAGCCGCAACGAATCGCTGATGATGTCGCTGGAGGTGCGGGAATGCGTGCCGACGCGGACATTGTCGAGCACCGAGAGATTGGGAAACAGCGCGACGTTCTGGAAGGTGCGGCCGATGCCGATCTCTGCGATGCGATGCGGCGGTCGCCGCAGGATGCTCTTGCCCTCCAGCAGGATGTCGCCGGAGCTCGGCTGATAGAGCCGGCTGAGGCAGTTGAACAGCGTCGTCTTGCCGGCGCCGTTGGGTCCGATCAGGCCGAGGATGTGGCCCTGATGCAGGTCGAAAGAGACGCCATTCAACGCGACGATGCCGCCGAACACGACGCTGACGTCGCGGACTGCGAGCAGCGGGTCCTCGCGCTGCGCCAATTGAGCCTGCGTCATGTCGCCTCGCCCAATGTCCGCGTTGGGCGAGACCGGCCTGACGAAAAATCTCGCCGGTCGCGACGATGAAGCCTACCTGATCCCCTCGGCCATGCGTGCAACTTTTCCTCCTGATCTCACTCGCTTGCTCTGTTCTTTTTTTGATTGTGTCGTTTGTTGTGCCGGCTGCGACATGGCGCCGCCGAGGGTCGCTTCGATGTTCCTTACCATCGCGACGAGACGAGGTCCAATGTCGCTCAGAAGCCGTTCTTCCGTGAAGCGGAATGCCGGCGCGCCACAGTTAAACGCATAAGGGCCGGTCCCGTCATTTAACTTTAGTGCAACGCCGACGGCATGCACATCGTTCTGCCACTCACCCGCGGAAATCGCGAAGCCGTGTCTGGCCACGGTTTCGCCGGAGCGTTCGATGCCGTCGCGCAGCTTGGTCCAGCGGCTGCCGTAATGCTCCCTGAGCTCGCGCAGCAGGGCTGCGCGGTCATCATCCGGCAGCGCCCAGATATAGGCGCGGCCCATCGCTGTAGTTGCAATCGGGATCCGGGAGCCGACGTCAAGTTGAACGCCCAGCGTCAAGCCGTTCCGGCTTTGACCGAAATAGATCATGCTGTGGCGGTCGCGGCCGCCGACTGCGACCGCCCCGCCGGTCGCGCGCATGACCTCCTCGCGGAACGGCTCGGACAGGTGCCGAACCCCCAAATTCGCAAGTGCGGCATAACCGAGCGCCATGGCGGATGGCGCCAGTTGATACTTCTCAAACCGCGGAACCGGCGTAAGATAGCCGAGCTTGGTCAGGGTATAGGTCAATCGGGAAACGGTTGGCTTCGGCAGATTAGTGCGGGCCGCGATCTCCTGATTGCCGAGAAGGCCGTCATTGGGTTGGAATGCGCGCAACACATCAAGTCCGCGGGCAAGCGCGACGACGAAGCTGCGATCTGTCGCTGCCTTCTTGCCTGAACGTTTCATCTGCTCCCGACGGGCCTGGCGCGTTGACAAGGCACGTGCTTCAAAATAACCCTGCATGTCAAGATGTGGAATTGGATTTCGCAGTGCGAAATTGGCGGAAATTGAGCCGGTAGACGCAAGACATGATGCGAGGCAGCCCAGGCTCAGCCACTCAACGCAAGCTGCGACGCTGTCAACAGCGGGACTTCTTCTCGACAAGGCATCCGGGAATCTAGCAACATCCAAGAACCCAAGAACAAGCACCGAAGAACAAGAACCCAACAACACGAAACCCAAGAACAAGACATTCATTCAAGGAGCGCAGCGTGAACGAAGTGGTCAAGCTCGAACGTCGCGACGTCATCGGCGTCATCACCGTCAACAGCCCTCCCGTCAACGCCCTGAGCGCCGCGGTCCGCGGCGGTATTCTGGAATGCGTCAAGGCCGCGATCGCCGATCCCGAGGTGAAGGCGATCGTCCTGACCTGCGCCGGGCGCACCTTCATCGCCGGCGCCGACATCACCGAATTCGGCAAGCCGCCGAAACCGCCCGGCCTCGCCGAGGTGCTGAGCGAGATCGAGAACTCGCCGAAGCCGATCACGGCCGCGATCCACGGCACCGCACTCGGCGGCGGTCTCGAAGTCGCGCTCGCCTGCCATTTCCGCGTCGCCACCAAGGACGCGAAACTGGGGCTGCCCGAAGTGAAGCTCGGGCTGTTGCCCGGCGCGGGCGGCACGCAGCGGCTGCCGCGCGCGGTCGGGCCTGAGCTTGCGGTCAAGATGATCGTCGGCGGCGATCCGATCAGCGCGGCGGAAGCTCTGAAGAACGGCCTGATCGAGGAGATCGTCGAAGGTCCCGCCACGGGCGGCGAGGCGTTTGCCCGCAAGGCGCTGGCGGAGAAGCGTCCGCTGCACAAGCTGCGCGACGACGATTCCAAGCTGGTGGCGGCCAAGGCCGATCGCTCGATCTTCACCAGCGCGGTCGCCGCGATGACCAAGCGGGCGCGCGGGCTGGAGG
>NZ_JBAURI010001024.1:0-6442 GCF_049581145.1 Bradyrhizobium sp. | reverse complement strand
CGCGACATCGCCTGGGAGGACGTCTCGACCGACGAACTCGCCGGCAATGCCCGCTATTGGGAGCTCGCCCCCGGCGCCAGCTGGCACGGCTTCACCAGGGTTGCGGCCGGCTATGCCATGACCGATCCCAACAAGCTGACGCTGCTGACCCCGGGGTTCGATCCCCAAACCGGCAACTATGCCGACCACGGCATCCCCGCCCCGGTCGTGGCGCAATATCTGCGCGAGAACCGGATCGTCGCGGAAAAGAACGACCTCAACTCGCTGTTGTTTCTGCTGACGCCGGGCGTCGAGGCCAGCAAGGCCGGCACGCTGATCAGCGGCCTCGTCGCGTTCAAGAAACTGCATGACGACAATGCGCTGCTGGCCGATGTGATTCCGGAGTTCCATCAGCGGCGGTCGGCGCGCTATGCCGGCGTTCGGCTGCGCGATCTCTGCGCGGACATGCACCGCTTCTTCCGCGACGCCGACGCGAGCGGCCTGCAGACCAGGCAATTCCTACCCGAACATCTGCCCGAGATCGTGCTGTCGCCGCGCGACGCGACGCGGCTCCTGGTCCGCAACGACGTCGACTATCTGCCGATCGACGAGATCAAGGGGCGCATTGCGACCACGCCGTTCGTGGTCTATCCACCCGGCATTGCCGCGATCGTGCCGGGCGAGCGGCTCACCGAGCGGGCGCAACCCATGATCGACTATCTCAAGATGTTCGAAACCTGTTTCAACCTCTTCCCGGGCTTCGACGTGGAAATCCAGGGCGTCTATAAGGAGATCGATGCCGCCGGCCGCATCCGCCTGCATACTTACGTGGTCTCCGAATGAACCTGCAGACCGGCAAGCCGCAAATGGACAGCGGACAACAGATTTTCGTCCGGCCGACACGGGAAAGCGATGTCGAGGCGATGCTTTCGATCTACCGCCGCCACATCCGCCGCGGGGTCGAGGACAGCGTCGACGATAGCGGCACCCCGGAACCGGACGATCTGCGTGAGCGGCGCAAGAACCTGCGCAATCACCGCTTGCCGCATCTGGTCGCGACGAGTGGCGGCGAGGTCGTGGGCTACGCCTATGTCGTGCTGTTCCGCAAACGGCCGGCCTATCGCTTCGCGGTCAAGCATTCGATCTATGTTCACGACGAGCATCTCGGCCGCGGCATCGGGCGGCTGTTGCTGCAGGACCTGATCGATGCCTGCGCGGCGGCCGGCTTCCGGCAGATGATCGGCTATATCGACGCCGACAACACGGCATCGCTCGCCATCCACGAGAAGTTCGGCTTTGCAAGAGTAGGGCTGCTGCCGGGTGTCGCCTATCGCTACGGCCGCTGGTCCGACACCGTGATGGTGCAGCGCTCGCTTGGTGTGGGCGCAACGGAGCCGCCACCGCCGGCGGCGACGTTCGGCCGATGACTCACCCTATTACTTCTTCCGGTGCAGGAAGCCCTTGACCGCCGCGATCACCGAAGGCGAGCGGATCCGATCGGCGAAAAGATGCTCCTCCTGGCCCATCCTGCGCAGCACATCCTCGGTCGGCAACTTCAGGAGTTTTCGCGAGATGGCGACCGCCTCGGGCGGTAGCGCGCAAATCTCGCGCGCCGCCTTCTGGGCTTCAACGATGGCATGGCCCGGCGGGACGATGACATTGACAAAGCCGGCCACGCGGGCTTCCTCCGCGCTCATCGGCCGGCCCATGACCAATAGCGAGAACGCGCGCTGATGGCCGGCCATTCGCGGCAGCAGCAGGCTCGATGCGCCCTCGGGAACGAGGCCATACTGAATGAAGGGCGACAGGAACGAGGCCGTGGTACCGGCGATCACATAGTCGCAATGCAGCACCATCGTGGTTCCCATTCCGACCGCCACCCCGTCCACCGCGGCGATGATCGGCTTCTTGTTGTTGATGAGCGCCTGCAGGAAGATGACGGAGCTGCGTGCCTTGGCCGGATCGCGCTTGGCCGACGCGTCGTCGACAAAATCCGCCACATCGTCACCGGCGGTGAAAACGCCCGAACGTCCGGTCAGGATCAGACAGCGGATGTCTGGATTCGACTGCGCGGAGTTGATCGCCTCGCTCATGGTGAGAAACATCTGGCGGGAGATCGCATTCTTCTTCTCCGGCCGCCGCATCACGATGGTGCGGGTGGCCTCTTCGTCCGAAACAATGATGTGAGGCATCGTAGCTCTCCCAGACGCCGGCGAACCGCTCTCAGGCCGATAAACTGCGACGCCTCAGCCCTGTTCAATCGATCCCTTCGAAGAATCTCGAAAAGCAAGCGCTCGGCATAGCTAACCTACCTGCGGCGCTGCGGGAAGACCTCAGCCGGCATGGCGGTCAAACAAGTCGTCAGCGAGCGAAGCGACCGGCAGTGCCCTATTGGCCGGAGGGAGTGCGCAGGCCATGCCAGGCGTCCCGCACCTGGTGGTAATGGGTGTCGGCTTCATAGTCCGGGGTATCGAGGTTCAGCGCCTGCGCGTCGAGCCGTCCGACCGCGCTCAGCAGCGTATAGGATGCGATGACGCGGTCGCGTTGCGCCATGATCTGGCGCGACCTCGCATTCGTCACGTCCTGCTGGGCGTTCAGTACATCGATGGTCGTGCGTTGCCCGCCCTGCGCCTCGCGTCGAACCCCCTGCAGCGCGACCTCAGCCGCGCGCACCTCGGACTCGGCCGCGGTGAGCGCGACCTTGGTTCCCTCATTGGATACCCAGGCGCTGATGACGGCGGTGCGGGACTGGCTCCTCACCTGTTCGAGCACCAGGCGGCTTTGTGAGGCCACCTCCTTGGCCTGACGGGTTTGCGAGGCTGCCATGCCGCCGTCATAGATCGGCACGTTGACCTGTCCCAGCACCGAAGCCTGATCGGTGGACGCGGTCGTCAGGCTGGTATCGGTCTGGACCGAGCGACTGACGCCCGCCTGCACCGAGACGGTCGGCAGCAGGCTGCTTTCCGCCAGCTTGATCGAGGTCTGCGCGACGTCGACGTCGAAACCGGCGCCGACGACCGCCGGGTGCTCATGGCTCGCGGTCTCGATCGCCGCGGGCTCCGTGACCGGCACCAGGCGATCGACGGGGCTCGCGGCGGCAAGCTGCGTCGGCGCATCGCCCACGACCTGCTTGTAGATCTCCTTGCTGATGGCAAGCGCGACTTCGGCGGCGTTGAGATCGGCCAGTCCCCGGCTCAAACGGGACTCGGCCTGCGCCGTATCCGTCGGCGTGACGTCGCCCGCGGCGAGGCGCCGTTTCGTCGTCGCCTGGATTTCGCGCAAGACGTCGACATTGGTCCGCTGTGCCTCATACAATGCATTGTTCGCCATCACGTTCATGTAGGCCGTGACGGTGTCCAGCAGCACGCCCTGCTCGACGTTGCGCAAGGCCGCGCGTCCTGACTGCACCTGAAACTCCGCGGCACGGACGCTGTTGGCGGTCTTGAAGCCGTTGAACAGGGCCTGGCTGACGGTGACGCCGATGGTCCACGGACGCAAGGTCGCGGTCTGAAGGGTGTTGTCGGGCAACAGATTGCGCACCGCCTGCAATCCGGCGCCGAGGCTCGCCACGATCTGCGGACGATAACCCGAGAGCGCCTGCGGCACATTCTCGTCGGTGCCGCGTTGCCTGGCACGTTCCGCATTGAGTTGCGGATTGGTCTGGTAGGCTTTCACCAGGGCGTCTTGCAACGTCTCGGCGGCGGCCGGGACCGCCATCATCACCTTGACGAACATCAGGAGCGCAAAGCTCGCCAGCACCCTCCGGCTTCCCGGCCGGCGGGAAACCGGCGAACATTCGCAGCCCGCCTTGCTAACAACCCTGGCCATCGCTCCGGTCCATCATTCCGCCGAGGCCAGATGCCCCTCGGGGACAAACCCCGGCCGGCTTCGCCGCGAGAACATCGAAATCAATGCCGGCAACGTCAACAGAATAACGACCGGCGCGAGCATCATGCCTGCAACCACTACGACCGCCAGCGGTTTTTGGACCTGGGATCCTATTCCGGTGGACAACGCGGCCGGCAGCAAACCGACGCCCGCCACGACGCAGGTCATCAGCACGGGACGCAATTGCAGTTCGCCGGTGCGCAGGATGGCGACGCCGCGTTCTACCCCCTCGTCGATCAGCTGATTGTATTGCGACAGGATGATGATGCCGTCCATCACCGAAATGCCGAACAGCGCGATGAATCCGATCGCGGCCGAGACCGAGAACGGAATACCGGTCACCAGCAATCCGACGATGCCACCGAACACCGCCATCGGGATCACGCTCATCGTCAGGATGGTATCGACGACCGATCCAAAGTTGAACCAGATCAGCAACGCGATCAGCGTCAGGCTGATCGGCACCACAATGGAAAGCCGCTTGATCGCATCCTGCAGATTGCCGAACTCGCCGACCCACTCGATCCGCGAACCGGGAGGCAACTGCACCTGCGCCGCGATCTTCTGCTGCGCCTCCTGGATGGCGCCGCCCAGATCGCGCTCTCGCACCGAAAACTTGATCGGCAAATAACGTTCCTGCTGCTCCCGGTAGATATAGGCCGCGCCGGATACCAGCTTGATCGTGGCCACCTCGCTGAGCGGCACCTGCGTGATGCCGTTCGGACCCTGGGCCCCGATGCGTAAATTCTGGATGGCTTCCGCGCTCTTGCGATATTCGGGCGCCAGCCGAACGATGATCGGAAAATGCCGGTCGCTGCCGGGCTCGTAGAGATCGCCGGCAGTATCGCCGCCGATCGCCGTGCGGATCGTCGTGTTGATGTCTCCGGGCGCCAGCCCGTAACGCGCGGCCCGCGCCCGGTCGATTTCGATCTGGATCGTCGGCTGGCCGAGCGAGGTGAAGACGGCAAGATCGGTGATCCCCTGCACGGTCGCCAACACGGATTTGATCTTGTTGGCAGTCGTGGTGAGCGCCTGCAGATCGTTGCCGTAAAGCTTGATGGAGTTCTCGCCCTTCACGCCGGACACGGCTTCCGAGACGTTGTCCTGCAGGTATTGCGAGAAGTTGAACTCGACACCGGGAAATTTGGCCTGCAGTTGCGCCAACAGCTTGGCGGTCAGCTCATCCTTGTCTTCGCGGTCCGGCCATTGCTTGGCAGGCTTCAGCGGCGCAAAAAACTCCGCATTGAAGAAGCCTGCGGCGTCCGTGCCGTCGTCGGGCCGGCCGTGCTGCGACACCACCGACTCGACCTCGGGCCGGCTCGCAATCAGCCTGCGCATCTCGTTGACGTAGGAATTGCCCTCCTGCAGGGAGATCGTCGAGGGCAGCGTGGCCCGAATCCACAAATTGCCCTCCTCGAGCTTCGGCAGAAATTCGAGGCCCAGCAGACGGACCGCGAGTGCCGTCATCACGATCAGCGCCAACGCGCCAATCAACACCATCCGACGGCTGCGCAGCGAGCGCGCGAGCGCCGGCATATAGAGGCGATGCAGAATCCGCATCAGGAAGGTCTCGGTATGCTCGACGTGCGCCGGCAGGATGATCGCGCTCAACGCCGGCGATATGGTAAAGGTCGCAAGCAGGCCGCCGGCCAGCGCATAGGCGTAGGTCCTCGCCATCGGGCTGAAGATATTGCCTTCGACGCCGCTCAAGGTGAACAGCGGCAGGAAGGCTGCGATGATGATGGCGGCCGCGAAGAAGATCGATCGCGACACGTCGGCGGCCGCGGTCAGAATGGCATGGTGCTTCATCCCCATGACCGTCCTTGGCGAGATCGTGGCCCGCTCATCGTCGGAAAGCGGCTCGGTATGCGAGAGGCGGCGGAAGATCGCCTCCACCATGATGACGGTGGCATCCACGATCAAGCCGAAATCGATCGCGCCGACCGACAACAGGTTGGCCGATTCACCGCGCAGCACCAGGATGCTGACGGCGAAGAACAGTGCGAAGGGTATTGTCGCGCCCACGATCAGGGCGCTGCGCAGATCGCCGAGGAATATCCACTGCAGCACCACGATCAGGCTGATGCCGACGACCATGTTCTCCAGCACGGTCCCGGTCGTGGTCTCGATCAGATCCTTGCGATCATAGATCCGTTCGATATGGACGCCGGGGGGCAGGATGGTGGAATTGTTGATCTGGTCCACCAGCGCCTCGACCCTGGCAATCGTCGGCGAACTCTGCTCGCCGCGCCGCATCAGGACGATGCCCTGAACGATGTCATCGGCGTCGTTTTCACCGGCGATCCCAAGCCGCGGCTGTTCGCCCACGGTTACGGTTGCGACGTCCTTGACCAGCACCGGCGTCCCGCCGGTCGACGCGACCATGGTATCGGCGAGGCTGTCGATCGAGCGGATCAATCCGACGCCGCGCACCACAGCGGATTGCGAGCCGATATTGACCGTGTTGCCCCCGACATTGATGTTTGAATTGCTGACCGCCTGCAACAGCTGGGGCAAGGTCAGCCCGTTCGCCACCAGCTTGTTGAAATCGACCTGCAGCTCGTAGGTCTTGGTC
>NZ_JBAURI010001023.1:0-2234 GCF_049581145.1 Bradyrhizobium sp. | reverse complement strand
GCCGATCTATCAGACCACGTCATTCGTATTCAACGACGCCGACCATGCCGCGTCGTTGTTTGGGCTGCAGGCGTTCGGCAACATCTACACCCGCATCGGAAACCCGACCAATGCGGTGCTGGAGGAGCGCGTCGCTGCGCTCGAAGGCGGCACCGCGGCGCTGTCGGTTGCGTCGGGACATGCCGCGCAGGTCATCACGCTGCAGCAATTGTTGATGCCGGGCGATGAATTCATCGCCGCGCGAAAACTCTATGGCGGTTCGATCAACCAGTTCACCCACGCCTTCAAGAGTTTCGGCTGGAACGTGGTGTGGGCGGACACCGACGATGTCGCAAGCTTCGAGGCCGCGGTCAGCCCGCGCACCAAGGCGATCTTCGTCGAATCGATCGCCAATCCCGGCGGCAGCGTCACCGACATCGAGGCCGTGGCGGCGGTCGCGCACAATGCCGGCGTGCCGCTGATCGTCGACAATACGCTCGCCACCCCCTATCTGATCCGTCCCATCGACCATGGCGCCGACATCGTGGTGCATTCGCTGACGAAATTCCTGGGCGGCCACGGCAACTCGATCGGCGGCGTGATCGTTGACGCCGGCACCTTCGACTGGTCGAAGGACAGTAAATATCCGATGCTGAGCGAGCCGCGGCCCGAATATCACGGCATCAGGCTGCAGGAGACGTTCGGCAATTTCGCCTTCGCGATCGCTTGCCGCGTGCTCGGCCTGCGCGATCTCGGGCCCGCACTGTCGCCGTTCAACGCGTTTCTGATCCTGACCGGTATCGAAACGCTGCCGCTGCGGATGCAAAAGCACTGCGACAACGCCAGGGCGGTCGCGGAATTTCTTGCCGGCCATCACGCGGTGGCATCCGTCAACTACGCCGGCCTGCCCGGCGACAAATGCAACAATCTGGCGCGCAAATATGCGCCCAAGGGCGCCGGCGCGGTGTTCACCTTCAGCCTGAAGGGCGGATATGATGCCGGCGTCAAGCTGGTGTCGAGCCTGAAGCTGTTCTCGCATCTCGCCAATGTCGGCGACACCCGCTCGCTGGTGATTCACCCGGCGTCCACCACCCACAGCCAGCTCGATGACGCTGCCAAGATCAAGTCGGGCGCGGGCCCGGACGTGGTGCGCTTGTCGATCGGCATCGAGGACAAGGACGATCTGATCGCGGATCTGGACCAGGCATTGACGGCCTGACCTGTTTTGCTGTCTCAAGAACCGAGCGTCAGATATCAGCGCAACAGCTGCAGCACGCTCGCCAGCGATTGGTTGGCCAGCGCCTGGCTGTCGGCGTAAGCGTTTTGCCCTCCGGCCATCATCGGCGCGCAGTTGACTTCCCGGTCATCCGCTCTGGAAACCATGTTTCGGCGCTCAGCAGGCGGCCCTTGCTGGCGACGGTCAGGCAGAGAGTGCTACAAAGAGGCCTCGACGATTCGGAGCAAGCCATGTTGCGTTGGACCATAGCGGTGCTGTTGACGATCGCAGCGGGCGGCGCCGCCTCCGCTGCCGATCAGATTGCAAACCCGCGTCCCAAACGCCATGTCAGCGCGAAACTGCCTGCCAGTGTTCCCCGGCCGCGTGACGACGACCGATCCGCTCTCATCGAGCGCGCGACACCGCCCGCCGTGCAAGATGATTCCGATGCGCTGATTTCGGCGCCCAGAACCCCGTTGCTTCCGGGGTCCCAGACCCTGCCGGGCAATTACGGTCGCGCCTTCGATTACTCCTACCAGGGCGCCTATTATGGCGGGCCCTATGAAAGCTACTTCTTTCGCCTGCCCTATGCCTGCGGCATTTACGGGTACTGCTAGCCGACCTGCCCGAGCGGCATCGGCAGCCGTCGCGGTTCGGCCTCGACCTGTCGCCGCGCGAACCGTTCGGCCTGACAGATCGCCAGCGTCAACACCGCGATCGCAACGGCCTGATGCGCCAGCGCCAGCGCGATCGGCACCTGATTGAGCAGCGTGAGAATGCCGAGCGTCGCCTGCAGCGCAATCGCCGCCGTCAGCCAAACCGCGCCGTTGACCGCGGCCGGCGCTGCCCGCACACGAACGACATCGACCGTGTGCAGCAGCGCCAGCGCAAACAGCAGATAAGCGGTCATCCGGTGTTCGAACTGCACGGTCAGCGCATTCTCGAACAGATTGCGCCACCAGGGTGTTTCGTACCAGAGCCGCGCGGCCGCTGGAATGAAGCTGCCATCGATCTCCGGCCAGGTGTTATAGACCAGGCC
>NZ_JBAURI010001022.1:0-1830 GCF_049581145.1 Bradyrhizobium sp. | reverse complement strand
AGACGGCGAAGGCCCCGTCGTCCAGCCCTTCGATGAAGTGGTACTCCCAGAGCGGGCGGCTGCGGTCGAGCGGGACGGCGTGTAGTTGCGCGATCAGCGCCCGCAGCTCCTCCATGCCGCCGGGCTTCGGCAGAGCGGCGTGACGGACGTGGTAGTCGAGGTCGACCTTGTCTTCGACGACCCAGGCCGGATGATCGATGCCGAGCGGCGTCGGCTCGAGGCGGCGGCGGTAGGAGGGCAGGAGATCGAGTCGGGCCGCCACATGCTCGCGGAAGCGGGCGAAGAAATCGTCCCGCGGCAACGTCGGCTTGAAGATCGTAACGCTCGCGACATGCATGGGCGTTTCGGGCGTCTCCATGTAGAGGAAGAGCGCGTCGAGCAGGGAGAGGCGTTTCATGGCGGGCCTCCGGCGGCGCGCCGCAGCTTGCTTCGCCCCGCGTCTTCAGCGTCGAGGCAGTGCCGGGCGATCTCATCGACAAGGAGCGGTATCAGCGCTTCGGGCAGAAAGTGGCCCATCCCGGGGACGATGCGCAATCGCGCGCCGGGGATGTTGGCGGCAGTGTCCTCTCCTCCGGCCAACGGCACCAGCGGATCGTGGGAGCCGTGCAGGACGAGGGTCGGCGCGCGAACGCCCCGAAGCTTCAGCACACGACTCGGCGCGGTCTGGATGGCGATCATTTGACGTCCAAAACCGTCGGGCCGATAGCTGCGGCGCACCGCGCGCTCGACCCTGGCGCGAAGCTCGTCCACCGTCGGCGGGTAGCCGGCGCCGCCGATGAGACGGAACATTTCCATGTAGCGGCGGACCGCCATCGCCTTGTCGCGCGGGCGCGGGCGAAGCAGCGCGCGCCGCACCTTGCCCTTCGGGCCTGGCAAAGCGCGGTCGCCGCTCGTCGACATGATCGAGGTGAGGCTCTTAACACGCTCGGGATGCTCGATGGCGATGATCTGCGCGATCATCCCGCCCATCGACGCGCCGACGACATGGGCCTGGCCGATTCCGAGCGCGTCCATCAGCCCGACCGTGTCGCGCGCCATGTCGTCGAGCGTATAGGGCGGCCTAACCGGCAGGCCAAACAAGGCGCGCGCCATCATCACCTTCGTCGCGAGCGAACCGACCGACGGCATGCGGGACGACAGGCCGGCGTCGCGATTGTCGAAGCGGACGACGCGAACGCCGCGGGCCGCTAGCCCCTCGCAAAACGACTCCGGCCAGGCGATCAGCTGCATGCCGAGGCCCATGATGAGTAGAATGACCGGCGAGTCGGGCAGGCCCATTTCCTCATATTCGATGGTGATGCCGTTGGCTTGGACCCCAGTCATTTCTTGACCTCTTTTCCAGCTGCTCCGCCGTTTCGTGGCGCGTCATCGGCCGCGGGATTTCTCGACGACCAGCGGACCCAACGCCTTGACGAGTTCGCGGTCCATAGCCTATCGGCTCGATTGTGCGCGACGGTGACGCGGTTGTCGGAAACCTCGTAGCGAATCGTCTCGTATGCCATTGGCCGCTCCTCGACGGGACGGGCTCAGAACTTGCTGTAGCCGCCGTCGATCACCAGACAGTCGCCGGTGTGATAGGATGACAGCGCGCTCATCAGATAAACAGCGATCCCGCCGAAATCAGTGGGATTTCCGAAGCGGCGCATCGGAATCCGCGGCATAATGGCGCCGACGAACTTCTCATTGGCCCTGACGCCGGCCGTCATTTCGGTCTCGATCCAGCCCGGCAAAATCGCGTTGGCGGTGACGCCGTAGCGCGCATGCTCGACCGCAAGCGAGCGAATGAGTTCGTTGAGCGACGCCTAGGTCGCGGCGTAGTGCTCGCCGCGC
>NZ_JBAURI010001021.1:0-6001 GCF_049581145.1 Bradyrhizobium sp. | reverse complement strand
CGCGCCGTCGACGGCTCGCTCCGGCAACAGCTCCATAGCCGGCGTCTACATTCAGGCAACCGCCGTCGGCAATCTGCTCGCCCGCGACGCCCTGGTCGAGCTCGGACGGTCCCCGACAACGATCATCGCCATCGGCGTTGCCCTCCTGGTCGCCATCGCCGCGCGATTGTTCTCCCCGGTCACCGCCGCGTCGGTCTATCTCGGACTGGTCGCGATCTGGACGACAGGCGCAACGATGGTCTTCGCCAAGGCGCTGGTGTTGCCGTTGAGCGAGCCGTTTGCCGCCGGTCTGGCGTCGCTGGTGATGACGATCGCCTACCGGTTGGTCGTGACCGATCGGGGCCAGCGATTGCTCCGGCGCAGCTTTGCGCTTTATCTGGCGCCGCAAGTGATCGACAGCATGCTGGCCTCCAACAAGCTGCCGGTGCTTGGCGGCGAGACCCGCGATGTGACCGTGTTCTTCTCGGATCTTGCGGGCTTTTCCGCGATCGCCGAACAGATGACGCCGACCGAACTGGTGGCATTCATGAACGAATATCTGTCAGCGATGACCGACATCATCGAGAGTCGAGGCGGCTATGTCGACAAATATATCGGCGACTCCATCGTGGCTGTATTCGGCGCGCCGGTCGACGATGCCGATCACGCCAGGAATGCCGTGGCCGCCGCGCTCGGCTGCCGCGCCCGACTTGATGAGCTCAATAAGTCCTCTACCGCCTTTCACGGCCTTCAGGTCGCGCACCGCATGGGCCTGAACTCCGGCGAGGCGCTGGTTGGCAATATCGGCTCGCGTCGGCGCTTCAACTATTCGGTCATGAGCGATGCGGTGAATGTCGCCTCGCGGCTCGAGGGTGCCAACAAGTATTACGGCACGACGATCATCGCCTCCGAAATGACGGTGGCTCTCGCGGGTAAAACCTTCGCTTGGCGCGAACTCGACGCGACGCGCGTGAAAGGACGCGCGACGCCGGTGAAGATTTACGAGCTGGTCGCGATGGCAAGCGAGGAGACGGCGCAGCAGCGCCAGGCGGCCGCTGCCTACGCCGAGGGGCTGGCGCGATGGCGGACACGCGCGTTCGCTGCGGCCGCGGCGAGTTTCGCGTCGGTCGCCGAATTTGATCAGCCGTCGGCGTTGTTCCTGGCGCGGGCGAACCAATTCGCGAGCCATCCTCCGGGGCCGGATTGGGAGCCGGTCAGCACATTGCAGAGCAAGTAGCCGACCTCGGGAGGATAACGTGCGCCTGAACTATTCGCGCGGCACCCACCGGTCCCCGAATTTTTCGTATTTGCGCTTCACCGCCGCCCAGGCGACGCGATGGGCGGTTTTCTCCCGCTTCAGCGGGCCGCGGGCGGCGTATTCGACCCAGGCGCTGTTGAAGGCGCCGACGTAGATCTCCTGCGCGTGAATCGGCAGATGAGACTGCAGTGGCGGCGGGAGGTCGTCGATCGATGCGTAGGGCATGCGCCGTCCCTTTCGGCCTGACGCGAACTAGCAAAGCACGCGCACATCGCTGCCTGTTGATCCAAAGCAAGCGCGTGCCGTGTAAGTTTATTAGGATTTTGGCTCGTCAGGAACTTCTCGCGCCATTGCCGGCTTGATGCGTGCGGGTGGTGTCGCCGTGTGATTTGCCCGGAGAACGAGATGGCAACCGATCCGTCCCAGCGCAAGCAGACCATCGCCATCGGATATATTTTTGCCGCCGGCATCGGCATGCTGGTGCTGCAATGGGTGCTCACGACCTACAACACGGTTGAAACCATTCCTTACAGCCAGTTCGAGCAGCTCGTCGATCAGGGCAAGGTCAGCGAGGTCGCCGTCGGCCAGGACACCATCCAGGGCAAGCTGAAGGACAAGGAGAAGCTGGAGAGCGGCAAGCAGGACTTTGTTACCGCGAGGGTCGATCCGGCATTTGCAGAAAAACTGGCGGCGAAGGGTGTCGTGGTCACCGGCGTGCCGTCGGGCGGGCTGCTGCAGACCATCCTGTCCTGGGTCGTGCCGGCCGTGCTGTTCTATCTGGTCTGGGTGTTCCTGTTCCGGCGGGTCGCCGAGCGTCAGGGCTTTGGCGGGCTGATGTCGATCGGCAAATCGCGCGCCAAGATCTATGTCGAAAAGGACACCAAGGTGACCTTCGCCGATGTCGCCGGCGTCGAGGAAGCCAAGTTCGAACTGCAGGAAGTGGTGTCCTTTCTCAAGGACCCCCAGAGCTACGGCAGGCTCGGGGCGCATGTGCCCAAGGGTATTCTGTTGGTCGGCCCCCCCGGCACCGGCAAGACGCTGCTGGCGCGCGCGGTGGCCGGCGAGGCCGGCGTTGCCTTCTTCTCCATCTCCGGCTCCGAATTCGTCGAGATGTTCGTCGGCGTCGGCGCCGCGCGGGTCCGCGACTTGTTTGCGCAGGCGCGGCAGGCGGCGCCCTGCATCATCTTCATCGACGAGCTCGACGCGCTCGGCCGCAGCCGGAGCCAGGGCGGCGGTTTCGGCGGCTATGACGAGAAAGAGCAGACCCTGAACCAGCTGCTCGCCGAGCTTGACGGCTTCGATCCCAGTGCCGGCGTGATCCTGCTGGCGGCCACCAACCGGCCTGAAATTCTCGACCCGGCGCTGCTGCGGGCAGGACGGTTCGACCGGCAGGTCCTGGTCGACCGCCCCGACAAGAGCGGACGCACAGCGATCCTGAAGGTGCATGTGCGCAAGATCAGGATGAGCAAGGATGTCGACCTCGAGAAGGTCGCCGCTCTCACCGCAGGTTTCACCGGCGCCGATCTTGCCAATCTGATCAATGAAGCGGCGATCGCGGCGACCAGGCGCCGCGCCGAGGAAGTCTCTTTCGATGATTTCACCGTTGCGATCGAGCGGATCGTGGCCGGCATCGAGAAAAAAAGCAGAGTGCTCGGCAAGGAAGAACGCCGCCGGGTCGCCTATCACGAGATGGGCCATGCGCTGGTTGCAGCCAACCTCGCCGGCGTCGATCCTGTGCAGAAAGTGTCGATCATTCCCCGCGGCGTCGGCGCGCTCGGCTATACGATGCAGCGGCCGACCGAGGATCGCTTTCTGTTGTCGATCAGCGAGTTGAAGAACCGCATCGCCGTGCTGATGGGTGGGCGCGCGTCCGAGCAGGTGATCTTCGACGGCGACGTCTCGACCGGCGCCGCCGACGACCTGCAGCGGGCCACCGAGATCGCGATCGAGATGGTCACCAAATACGGCATGGATGCCAATGTCGGCCAGCGTACCTACGCACCGCGGCCGCAGAGCTTCCTGCCGGCAATGCAGGACCAGATCGTCAGCGCCGCCGACGTCACCGGACGCGAGATCGATCTGGCGGTGCGGGATCTGGTCGAGGCGGGCGACGCCTGCGCCCGCGCCATTCTCGAAAAGCACCGCCACGAACTGGATACCGGCGTCGAACTCCTGATCGCAAGGGAGACGCTGACCGCGGATGAGTTCGCGCCGCTGCGCCCCATCGCAGCGCAAGAGAGAGGGCAAGAGAAAGCGCACCAGACGGTGCAAGAAGAAGTGGAGGAAAAAGCGCAAGCTCCGGTCTGACAGGTTGCTTTTGCGGTCCTCCGGCCACCTCCGATTGATACCGATCAAGTCGGCCGCCGTATGACGGTCCTAGGAATTTGATGAATAAGACCAGATACCGGGAGGCGTCGCCGTGGTATCCCGAGGGCTCGAACCGGGCGGGACTGGCGAACAAAGATCTTCTGCTGCGCTGCGCGAGGACATGGTCCGGCGTGACATCGCGGCGCGCGGCGTGCGCGACGAACTGGTGCTGGACGCCATGCGAAAAGTGCCGCGCGAGCTGTTTCTGCCGGAGAAGCTGCGCGAGTTTGCCTACGAAGATTCCCCGCTGCCGATCGCGGGCGAACAGACCATCTCGCAGCCCTATATTGTCGCCTTCATGCTGGAAGCCCTGATGCTGGAGGGCGGAGAGAAAGTGCTCGAGATCGGCACGGGCTCCGGCTACGCCGCCGCGGTGCTGTCGGAGATCGCCTCTCATGTCTACAGCATCGAACGTCTCGGTCGGCTCGCCGATCAGGCCGCCGAAACCCTTGCCGATCTCGGCTACGACAATGTTCATGTTCGTCATAGCGACGGCACCCGCGGCTGGCCGGAACACGCGCCCTATGATGCGATCGTGGTCGCGGCCGGCGGCCCGCAAGTCCCGGACTCGCTGAAACAGCAGCTGAAGGTCGGCGGCCGTTTGGTGATGCCGGTCGGCACGGACCAGCGCTCCCAGGAACTCGTGCGCGTGACCCGCGTTGCACCGGTCGACTATCGCAGCGAGGACATCGCTGACGTCCGCTTCGTTCCGTTGATCGGCGCAGAGGGCTGGTCGAGCGCGGAAGGCGTTGCGCGGGCGCCGGCCCGTCGCGCGCTGCGGCCGGCCTCCTCCGAGGAGGACGTGCTGGTCCGCGACCTCGCCGATGCCGCGGACACCTTTCCATCAATCGAGGCCGCTGATCTCCATCCGTTGCTCGCACGCATCGGATCGGCGCGCATCGTGCTGCTCGGCGAAGCCACCCACGGCAGCAGCGAGTTCTATCGGATGCGGGCGCGGATCACCCGCGACCTCGTCCTCCACAAGGGTTTCCGCTTTATCGCCGTCGAAGCCGATTGGCCGGACGCGGCGCGCGTCGACCATTACGTGCGGCATTTCCAGTATCCGCCGTCGGAATGGACCGCGTTCGCGCGGTTTCCGACCTGGATGTGGCGCAACACCGAAATGCGCGATGTCGTGAGCTGGCTGCGCAAGCACAACGGCACGGTCGAACGAGACCAGCGCGTCGCGTTTCACGGGCTGGATCTCTACAGCCTCTACGATTCAATTCGCTCGGTCCTGAACTATCTCGACGAGGTCGATCCGCAATCGGCCCGCGTCGCCCGTGAACGCTATGGCTGCCTGACGCCCTGGCAGCGCGATCCCGCGACCTACGGCCATGCCGCGCTGACCGGCACCTATCCTACCTGCGAGGCCGCTGTTGTCCACGCTCTCACCGACCTGCTCGCCAAGCGCCGCGTCTATGCGGAGCACGACGGCGAACGCTTTCTCGATGCCGAACAGAATGCGCGGCTGGTCGCCGACGCCGAACGCTACTATCGCATCATGTACTACGGCTCGCGCGCCTCTTGGAATCTGCGCGACAGCCACATGTTTGAGACCCTGCAGAACCTGCTTGCGTTCCACGGGCCCGCCAGCAAGGCGGTGGTGTGGGCGCACAATTCGCATGTCGGAAATGCGGCCGCGACCGAGATGGCCGCGCGTGGCGAGCACAATATCGGCCAGCTCTGTCGCCAGGCGTTCGGTGACGAGGCCTATCTGGTCGGCTTCGGCACCCATGGTGGAACGGTTGCGGCGGCCTCCGAATGGGACGGCGCGATGGAGGTCAAGAATGTCCGTCCCTCCCTGCCGGGCAGTTATGAGCGATTGTGTCATGCGACGGGACATGCGCGTTTCATGCTGGGGCTGCGCGGCCGAGATGATTTGTGTGACGTGAAGGGCCTCGGCAAGCAACGGCTGGAGCGGGCGATCGGTGTGATCTACCGGCCGGAGAGCGAAATGGCGAGCCACTACTTCCGCGCCAGCCTGCCGCAGCAGTTCGATGAATATATCTGGTTCGACGAGACCTGCGCGGTGACGCCGCTTGAGACCACCGAAATCGAGGGGCTTCCGGATACCTATCCATTCGGAGTGTGACCGACCTCAGGTGACTCATGTGGTCCGATCGCCGCTGTTCAGCGGACGGCCCCGAAGTACCTGGCCTTGCGCTAGGCGACCGATCCCTTGCAACCTGTCGTTTCCAAGCCCTCAGCCATCCTGAAGCATGAGCCGGACCAATATTCCGATTTTCAGAAATTGTTCTTGACGCTCATCCCAAATCACCTGCATAGTACCGCCATCCTGTCCCACAGAGGGGCGTTCCGGATCGTCCAGAGACGCGGGGCAGGATGCGGTGGACGCGGCAGCGTCAGGCGTGACACGTGATGGCAGGGCGGGTT
>NZ_JBAURI010001020.1:0-9203 GCF_049581145.1 Bradyrhizobium sp. | reverse complement strand
GCCCTGCACCTTCTCGACGAGGTCTTCGGCGCCAACGACGTCGGCACCCGCAGCCTTGGCTTCTTCCGCCTTGGCTCCGCGCGCGAACACGCCGACGCGCAAGGTGCGGCCGGTGCCGTTCGGCAGGGTGACGACGCCGCGGACCATCTGGTCGGCGTGACGCGGATCGACGCCGAGATTGATCGCGAGCTCGATGGTCTCGTCGAATTTCGACTTGGCGCGTTCCTTGACCATCTTGATGGCCTCGGCGAGCGGGTAGAGCTTCTCGCGATCAACGCCTTCGCGGGCCTTCTTCAAACGTTTTCCAATTGCCATGACCGGTTACCCCGCAACTTCCAGACCCATCGAACGGGCGGAGCCCTCGACCATCTTCATGGCCGATTCGATGGTATCGCAATTGAGATCCTTCATCTTCTTCTCGGCGATCTCGCGCACCTGATCCTTCGTCACCTTGCCGGCCTTGTCGCGGCCCGGCAGCTTCGAGCCGGACTGGATTTTCGCGGCCTGCTTGAGGAAGTAGGACATCGGCGGCGTCCTCAGCTCGAAAGTGAAGGACCGGTCCGCATAGATGGTGATGACCACGGGGATCGGGGTGTTCTTCTCTTCCTTCTGCGTCTGCGCGTTGAACGCCTTGCAGAATTCCATGATGTTGAGACCGCGCTGACCAAGCGCGGGACCGATCGGGGGCGAAGGGTTCGCCGCACCGGCCGGCACCTGCAATTTCAGGAAACCGGTCACTTTCTTTGCCATTCGTCGCTCCTCATGTTGCCTGCGGAGGATTCCGCGAAAGCTTCACAGGACCGTGGTGCGGTTCGCATGACGGCTGGCGACCGTCAGTCCCCTTCCACGGCTGTTGTCCCCCGCCCGAGCTTTTTCGGGAGAAGGTCGGGATCAGAGGCAGCCCCCGGATTCGCGGAGGGGCCCCTCACCCGGATTGCGCTTCGCGCAATCCGATCTCTCCCCCCCAAGGGGAGAGGTTAGCGAACGATCAGACCTTTTCGACCTGACCGAATTCCAGTTCGACCGGGGTGGCGCGGCCGAAGATCGATACCGCGACCTTCACGCGCGAGCGCGCCTCGTCGATTTCCTCGACCACGCCCGAGAACGAGGCGAACGGGCCGTCGGCCACGCGCACGTTCTCGCCGATCTCGAACGACACCGAGGCCTTGGGCCGTTCCACGCCCTCCTGCACCTGGTGCAGGATGCGCATGGCCTCGGCCTCCGAGATCGGCATCGGCTTGTTTTCCGCGCCGAGGAAGCCGGTCACTTTCGGCGTGTTCTTGATGAGGTGGAAGGCCTCATCGGTCAATTTCATCTTCACCAGCACGTAGCCGGGGAAGAACTTGCGCTCGGCGTCGATCTTGCGGCCACGGCGGACTTCCGTGACCTTCTCGGTCGGCACCAGCACCTGTTCGAACAGTTCCTCGAGCCCGCGCTGCTTGGCCTGCTCGCGGATCGATTCGGCGACCTTCTTCTCGAAATTCGAATAGGCGTGGACGATGTACCAGCGCTTGTCCGTCGCCTGCTGAAATGCGGCAGTGGCCATCAGTGGATACCCAATATCATGGTGACCAGATAGCGGATGATCTGATCCGCGGCGAAAAAGAAAACCGACGCCAACGCAACCATCACGAACACCATGATCGTGGTGACCGTGGTCTCGCGGCGGGTCGGCCAGGTGACCTTGGCGGTCTCCGAACGCACTTCCTGTAGGAATTTGAACGGGCTGAAAGCCATCGTTAGTCCGATTCCGTCGCCAGACGAATACTGTTTCAAGAAAACCCGAACAGCCGACTTGACCCAGCCCTCTCGGGCCCAGCCTTCTTGCGAAGGATGAGCCGGCAAGCGGACTCGTTTGTTCGGGGATGAAGCCGCGCCGGATATCCGCCCAGGGCGGGCCGGCTGCAGGTGCCGCTATGTACTGCCTGGATCGGCAAAGGTCAAGATGAGGCAGAAAACCGGCCTATTCCGGCCCCGAACGGCCGGCGGCCGGTGGCCCGTCGTCCGCCGGCCGGGCGATTTTGACGTCATTCCGGCTGATCCCAAACGATGGGACGATGCCCTCCGCCAGCCTGATCGGCGGCCCATCGAGCGTGATGACCGTGGATGGCCCGAGCGGGACGATCCCCGTCACCGTGTGCGACTCGGAGGCCGGGAGCTGGACGTGATCCCCCTTGCGCAGGAAAAGGCCGGCGAACGTCTCGGTCGGCACCAGAAGTTCGGTTCCGGAAGACCGGCTGATGCCGCGATCCCAGTCCACATTGGTCAGCGGCTCCGTCGTCAACGTATCGGGATAGTCGAACTTCACTTCGCGCTCCCACATCACCCGCTGATCCGATGTCTGCCCAAAATGGATTTTTTGGAAGCGCTGATCGGTCTTGGGCTCGGCCGCGATGCACTTGCCCTTCATCGAGAACACCTGCTTGTCGGCCAGCCGGAAAACGGCGTCGTGGACGTTGTCACCGTCCTCGGTCCGGATGAAGAAGGTCTCGCCCGCATTGGCGACGCGGCATTCATAGCTCACCATGAACCACTGGCCGGTCATCCTGAAATCGAGGCTGTGGTCGGTGGTTTCGAAGATCGGAACGCCGTTGGCGTGTTCCGAGATCGCCCAGGTGGCCTGGGTCAAAATGGTCCTGTCGGCAAAATAGATCGCGACAACCCCGCCGATCACGACCAGGGGGATCGCCGCGGTCATGAAGCTCCTTGCCAGGTCGGCCCGCCACAGCGCGGCATGCTCGATGGTCTGGGCCAGCGCGACGCCGACCAGCGCACACCCCAGCGGGATCGTCGGCAGGTACCACATGATCATGTCGATGTGGGGATGGACGAAGGAATGGGCCTTGGCCAGCACGAACCAGGACAAAGGCGCAGCCAGCGAGGCCAGGAAGGCGAGCGCCAGGATCTGCAGTTTCCTGCGCTCGGTGCCGAGCCACCAGTTCAGCCTGCCGTCGAGCAGCGAGAGCAGCGCCGTGACCGTCAGCAACGCCAGCAGGACGCCAAAACTCTTGATCAGCGCGATGAAATTGCTGCCGAGATAGGTCGCAAGCACCGAGCCGATCGAGGCAAACTTGCCAAACAACAGCTCATCCTGCAGCGAGGTCGCATCGCCGGTCATGCGGTTGGCGGCTTTGGTGGCCAGCACCGCGAAACCGCCCTGGCGCGCCGCATGGGCGAATGCCGCCACGACGAATCCGGCGACGCCGGCGCTCACGGTCCAGGTCACGTTGCCCAGCATGCGCGAAAGCCTGTCGGGGGTGTCGCGCACGCCGAGCAGGCAGCCGACCGCGGCAGCGAGAATGACGGTCGAGGTGAACTCGTAACCGCACAGGCATTTCACCAGAATGAAGAGGAAAACCAGCAGGATCAGCCGCGCCCTGCGCCTGGGTTCGTCCTCGTCGGCGAGCAGCATGGCAACGGCCATCGGTATGAACCAGGTGCCGACCACCCAATAGAGATTGGGTGCCAAAGCGGAAAACATCGGCTCCAGCGCCACCGGAATCAGGAATCCGAAAAACGCCGGCCAGCCGAAGCGTCGGCGCAGGATGTCCGCGATCCAGACCAGGACGCCCGCGGCAAACAGCGAGGCCAGGAAATGATAGAACCCGATCCGGAGCTTGCGGGGCAGCGGATCGACCGCATCGATCAACGAGAAGACGATCCCCTGCAGGCCGAAATGGCTGGGATACGGCCCCCATAGCGGATGCTCGGCGTGGATCAGCGACGGATCCTCGAAATATCGCTGCTGGGCATCGTAGTAGGTCGAGCGATCCTGGTCCGGAAAATAATTGAGGCCGACATCGGCATTTCCGGAGGTCAGGCCGTCAGCCGTGGAGCGCGCCATCCGGCCGATCACCAGTTGCTCCGATGTATCGTCGTAGCTGCGATCGATCATCAACGGATGGAACCGGAACAGATTGCCCCAGAAGATGACCGCCAGCACGATCCCTGCGAGCACGACACCATGAACAGCGCGCCATTTCACCGGCGCAACACCAGAAAGCATAACCCCCGTCCCCAATTTCAGCCTGTCGCTTCGCGCCGACCCCGCCGGCTTATTTCACGGGATACCGGCGCTGTCGACGTCAAACGCGGCCCGGCGGCCGTGAGGGCGAAGCGAGGGACCGCCCTTCCCGCGCTTCCCTTCGCACTGCACGCGAGTGGTAAGGTTTTATTAACCATAGAGTGCAATCGTACCGGGGCCGGGGCTGGGCGCAATCATCATCAGGGAGTTTCCCATGCCAAATCTGGACGAAACCATTCGCGAACGTGCCTACCATCTCTGGATCGCCGACGGTCAGCCCGAGGGCAATGCCGACATCTACTGGCTGAATGCCCAGCGTGAAATCCTCGTCAGCGCCGTCGAGAGCCCGGTCAGCGACGCGGCCGCGGCGCCTGCCGCCAAGCCCGCGAAAAAGACCAGGCTGTTCCGATCGAAAAAAGCCAAGACAGAAGCCAAGACAGAAGCTGCCTGACTCCATGCCGGTCTCGTCACGCGGGCGTCGGACCCGTGACGATGGCGACGCCGTGATCAGCAGACGGGGAAGCTCGGCTCCCCGTTGACGCCGTGATCAGTCGAACGGTCTGATCGAACGGTCCTACAGGCACAGTGCCATGAGCTTGATGTGACAGCTCCGTTCGGTGTGGCGGGTCGGCTCCGGTTTTGCCGGTCTCGCCAGTTTCGCCTGCCGTAACGGGGTCGGGGGCCGTTCATAGCCGCCCGCAATCTCCATCGCCCAATAGGTTCGCCGGGTTGTCGCGCTCCTGGCGCTGGCGATGCCGACCTTCGAGGCGCCATGCATCAGCAGGTTTTTCCGGTGCTCCGGCGAATCGATCCACTGCCCCAGCGTCTTTGGGAAATTGTCATAGCCATAGGCGATGTTCTCGGCGGCGCGTTCGGCCTTCGACGCGGCGACGCGCGAGGAAAATGACCCGAGCACGCCATGGTCGAGCACGTCCTTCGAGGCCATGGCGACGGCCTGCTCATGCGCAATCCGGTTGAGCGTGGCATCCAGAGTGACCCGTCCCTCGCCATGTTCGAGGCGGAAGTTCGAGATCATCTCCGCCGGACTCCTGGCTGGACTCTTGGCCGGACTCTTGGCTGGCGCTGCGGGCGCAGCTTGCGCGAGGGCCGAACTGCAAAGGCCGAGCGCGAGCCACAGGGAAACGAGGAAAGCGGCGGATCGCACGGCTGTTTTCAACCGCCACGCGCGGTCGCCGCGCTGTCCGCCGCGGGCTTTCGGGTGCGCAGCAGATCGCTTTCGGTGACTGGTCTGAAGGGCGCGCGCATCGGTCGGCCTGTTCCCGGCCCGCTGCCTGCAACCATCCGTTCGATATTGGGGTTCAAGTGTTTGATCCGGCTGGCAGGAGTGGTAGGGCTGGAACCTGCGAGCCCCGGTTTTGGAGTCGTGTCCATACCAGCTTTTGGCGTTTCGTTCTGTCCGGCCGTATTTCATGTTCTGTCGTTCGCTCTCGGCTTCGTGCATCGTTTCGCGCTTTCGCGAACCGGATCGATTTCTCGCGTTTCTGCCGGCCTCTTCGGCGCGTCTGACGATGATGGCGACTCTACAAAGGTGGCACAATGTATCGAATGACGTTTCCATGTCTCACCCTGATCGCTCTCTTGCTTGGCCCAGCCGCGTTCGCGGCCCCATTTGTCGATCCGCGCATGGAGACCAATTTCGTCTTCGAGAAATCGGCGACCGCCGCTGCCCCCAGGGATCCGGCGTGCTTCGATACAAAACTGGCATCGACCGGCGGCCCGGCGCCGCGTGATCCCACGACGCTTGCCGTTCGCTGGATTGGCGTTTCGAACTTTGAACTCTCCTACAAGGGTAAGATCATTCTGCTCGATGCGTTTTTCGACCGCGGAGAAGAATGGCCACCGCTCGGGTTCCACGCCGCCGACGTCGTCAAAGCCGATGTGATCCTGATTGGACACGCGCACTTCGACCACATGTCGGATGCAGCCTCGGTGGGCTTGCGCACAGGGGCCTTGCTCGTGGGGGCGCCGATCACGGCCGATAAGCTGAAAACCCAATCGGTGCCGGATGCGCAGATCCGCTCCGTCACCGGCAAGGGCGGCGAACTCCTGAAATTCGGCGACTTCACGGTCCAGCCGATTCTCGCTCTGCACGGCAGGCCTGACAAGCACATCGCCGAGGTCATGCAACATGCGCTCGACGAGCTAACGCCAAAACCAAGCGACGCCGAGAAGGTTGAAGAGAAGACGATCATGGACCGCGGGACCTTTGACCCCCGCGTGATCACGGAGGGCACGATCGCATACCTCATCACGCTCGATGACGGTTTCCGCATCATGTATCGCGACAGCGGTGGTCGCGTAACGGACGATGAAAGAGAAGCCATGCGCGACTTGCCTGGTGTGGATTTGGCCTTGGCTGCTGTCTCAGCGGATTTTCTCAATCCACCGACCCAGGACCAGGCGCTCGAATATATGCGGCTGTACAGGCCGGACGTCTTCATTCCAGCGCACCACGACGCACCCGTCAGCGGTCACGCACCGCTCTGGCGTGCGACCGAGCCGATCTTTCAGGCCTTGAAGGATGCCAATCCGCGGCTCGTCACGATATCGCGCGAATATCGCGAGCCCGTGTGTTTCGACACGGGAATCAACGTCGCTCATGGTCGTCAACCCTGAAATCGTGCCCCGAGAGCAATGTCATCGGGCCGGGCGACGGCAGGCGCTGAAGCGCCTCGGATATCGGACCGCCATTTGCTTTCGCGGAGGATGCACGCTCGCCCGTAAGACTACGGGTTTCTGCCGAAATGCCTCGCTATCGGCGAAGGCTGTCAAATACAGTTCAGAACATGTCGCTAAGTGAAGGGAATATTCAAAAGACGGTCTAGTGGGGAGATGCGTGATGGATGAGCGAATGTCTCGTTTGAATGCCCATCAAAACAACCTCGATCGCTATTTGAGATTACTCGAGACCCATCTGACTGAGACCGAACGGCAATATATCGAAAAACGTCTCTCGGAAGAGCGTTTCGCAATAGCAATGCTGGATTTCCTCAGCCCTCCAAAGGGCCACGACGCGCCGAGAGTCCACAAGTAGCGCTGCATGGACCACAGCCCGCTCGGGAGCGGTCAGCGCCGCCTCTCATGGACCGGACGCTGAGGCAATCCGCGACGCGCGGGAGGTCGTCGCCAAGGCCATCGCCGAATTGGGGGCCGCGCGGGTGACCGTACCGATGGCCTTGCATCGGACAGCTCATACCTGTGCTGACTATCCGCTCAAATTCCATTGGATCAGAGCGAGCCATCTGACGGTGCTGTTGGACAAGCGGATGGCGCTCCATGTGGTCGCTGCCCAGGCTGGGCATGACGACCCGTCACGCTTCTTCGGAGCTCCGCGCGGTGGACCAAGAAGGCCGAGGCCAAGGTCGCGGAGGCAATTGCCGAGTTTTCAGCCATTTGTCCACCGAGCTTAAAGAACAGAATGAGATCGGCTAAGCCTTTGAAATGGTGGCAGGAGTGGTAGGGCTCGAACCTACGACCCCCGGTTTTGGAGACCGGTGCTCTACCAATTGAGCTACACTCCTAGCGCGTTTCGGACGGCGGTTCGCGCCGCCGCCGATCCGGGCCGTTTGAAGCATAGGCTGCGGCCCATTTGCAAGGGCGAAGCGGGCCAACGCCTGTTCAATCCTAGCGTTCTGGGCCAGACTTCGGCCCATCCCATGAGAAACGACATGACAAGCAACGGGAGAGACCCATGACCGCGCAAACCGCCGCCAAACCCGCCAGCGCCCCGCAGACACCCCCGCTCCCGCACGCCAAACCGGAATCGATCGGGCTGTCGACGCCCCGGCTGCAGGTCATGTCGGATGCCTTCAGGCGCGAGGTCGACAAGGGAACCATCCCCGGCGTCACCGTGATGGTGGCGCGAGGCGGCGAAATCGGCTGGTTCGACGCGATCGGCCGGCAAAGCCCGGCAGCGGACGCGCCGATGGCCAGGGATTCGATCTTCCGCATCTTCTCCATGACCAAGCCGATCGTTTCGGTCGGCATCGCGATGCTGCTGGAAGACGGGCATCTGCTGCTCACCGACCCCGTCGCCAAGTTCATCCCGGAATTCGCAGGCCAGAAGGTCGGCGTCGAGACCGGCGGCAAGCTCGAGCTCGTCCCGCTCGCGCGGCCGATCACGGTGCAGGACCTGTTGCGGCACACCTCGGGTATCACCTACGATCACACCGGCAACAGCCTGGTGCAGCAGCTTTACCGGGAGACGCGGCTGCGCAGCCGCAAGATCACCAATGCCGAGCATGCGGCGATCGTTGCCGGCCTGCCGCTGGTCTGCCAGCCCGGCGCGGAATGGAACTACAGCCGCTCCACCGACATTCTCGGCCGCATCATCGAGGTCGTCAGCGGCAAGCCGCTCTCGGCCTTCCTGACCGAGCGGATCCTCGCGCCGCTGCAGATGGCGGAGACCGCGTTCCACGCCGGCGACGCCCATGCCGGCCGCCTCGCCGAGCCGTTCCCGACCGATCCGTGGTCCGGCGAGACCGTGCAGCTGTTCAACATGCTGGAAAAGCCGGCGATGGAATCCGGCGGCGGCGGGCTGGTCTCGACCACGATGGACTACGCCCGCTTCTGCCAGATGCTGCTCAATGGCGGCACGCTCGACGGCACCAGGATCATCGGCCGCAAGACGCTCGAACTGATGGCCTCCGACCATCTTGGCCCGCATGTGGCGATCAAGGGCACGCTATTGCCCGACGGCCACGGCTTCGGCCTCGGCTTTGCCGTGCGTACGCACGCCGGCATGGCGCCGTTCGCGGGCTCGCCCGGCCAGTTCTTCTGGAGCGGCATGGCCGGCACCTTCTTCTGGATCGATCCGAAGGAGGATCTGTTCGCGGTGTTCATGTCGCAGGGGCCGGGCCAGCGCGAATATTTCCGCACCCTGCTGCGCAGCCTGGTGTACGCCGCGGTGGAGTGAGGCGGAGCGGCGCGCCAAGGAGAATGCGTCGTCCCGGCGAACGCCGGGACCCACAACCACAGGGGTTGATGTCACGAAGAGCGTCCGCCACCTTTCACACCCGATACATCACCCGGTATGATAGGGGTCGGGATCGACTTTCGCCGACCCCGCCCTCCGAACCGTACGGGCGGTTTTCCCGCATACGGCTCTCCAGTCGGTGGTTTCTTCATCGAGACTGTCTCGCTGCTTGCCAGGCCGTGT
>NZ_JBAURI010001019.1:0-5558 GCF_049581145.1 Bradyrhizobium sp. | reverse complement strand
GGCTGCATCCGGGCCGGTCGGGGACGATCCAGATCGGCCCGCAGAACCAACTCGGCAGTTTCGGCGAATTGCATCCACGGACATTGGAGGCGCTGCGCGCCGACGGCCCGCTGTTGGCGTTCGAGGTGATCCTCGACCGTATTCCGGCCGCCAAGCAGAAGCCGACCCGGGCCAAGCCGCTGCTCGACCTGTCGCCGTTCCAGCCAGTGTCGCGGGACTTCGCCTTCATTGTCGACCGCAGGGTGAAGGCGGCCGATATCGTGCGCGCGGCGCAGGGCGTCGACAAGAAGCTGATTACGGACGTCACGGTGTTCGACCTCTACGAGGGCAAGGGCATCGACGAGGCCAAGAAATCAATCGCGATCGCAGTGACGATGCAGCCGCGCGAAAAGACCATGACCGACGAGGAGATCGAGGCGGTCGCGGCCAGGATCGTGGCCGAAGTGACGAGGAAGACCGGCGGCAGCTTGCGCGCGCGAAGCTGATTTCGACCGGGTGCTTGTGCAAACGACCAACGCATGACGCGCCTGATTCCGACCGAGGTCAGCGTCAGCACCGCCGTGGCAATCTGCGCGATCGCCTTGATCGCAGCAACGGCGCGCGGATTTTCCGGCTTCGGTGCGGCACTGATCTTCATGCCGCTGGCCGCGAGCTTCGCTTCGCCGCGCCTCGCGGCAGCGCGGCTTTTGATCATCGAGTTCATTGCCGCCGCTCCGTTCATTCCGAAGGCGTGGCGGGAGGCGGACCGCAAGGCCACGGCGATCATCGCGATGGGCGCATTGATCGGCGTACCGCTCGGCACCTTTTTGAGCCGGCTCGATCCCGTGACGACGCGCTGGATCATATCCGCCTTCGTCGGCGCGCTATTGGCGCTGCTGCTGTCAGGCGGGACGCGCTGAAGTTTGCGCTGCTGGTCGGCCCGATCGGCGCGATCGGCGTCTTGGTCCGGCGCGCTGCTGTTCGACCGCGCCAGCGAGACGCTGTTTCGCGCCATCTGCTACACGCTGATCGCTGCGCCGTCATCTTCGGCCTGCCGGTGCTCGATTCGGTGCTTCGCTAGCATGGTCACGAAACGTGCGTCGCGGCTTTCCGAAACTCGAGCTGGGGCGCGACGGCGATTCGACCTAATGGCATCGCACTTGAGATCGCATCAATCGAGCGGCGAAGCCGTCCTTGTCCTTGATGTGCGCCGATGCGACCTCGGCATCCGGGCGGATCCCTCGACGGGCGCAGTGTCCTTCACCGCGCCAATCTTGCGCAGCGCGGCATCTGCCGCCCGCTCGCCGCTCTCCCAGGCGCCATCGACGGTTCCCCACAACGTCTCATGGGTCGCTTCACCGGCCAGGAACAGGCAGCCGATCGGCTCGGTCAGGATTTTTCGCGACGGCTGTCCGCCTGGGGTTGCCGCCGACATCGCGCCGAGCGCGTAAGGCGCCGCGTTCCAGCGCGTCGCGCTGGTTTGCTTCACCGCCGCGACCACATCGCTGCCGAACAATTTCGTCAGCCACTCTTTGCCGAAAGCAACCATTGCCGCCTCACCCTGGGCAGAGAGATCGCTGCCGAACGAACCGCCGACATCGATCGCACACAGCGACGATCCCGCCATGTTGGCGAACAGCAGCGCAGTGCGCGTTCCCGTGCTTTGCTCGATCATGACATCGTCGCGCGACAGACCAAGCGGATTGCCGGGCAGCTGCAGCACGATGTGATCGTAGCTGCCGAGGCTCAGTCTGGCCGCGGCATCGAGATAGCGCTTCGGCATGTCGGGCGTGAATTTGATATTGCCTGCAACCAAGATATTGCTCGACACCGTGATGACGGCGGCCCGCGCGGCGATCCTGCCGGCGGGCGTCTCCACCGTCACGTCGCGATTGCTCCAGACGATGCGGCCGGCAGGTGTCGACAGCGAGAGCGGGATCTGCTCGCCGAGCTTGGCCATCAGGGTACCGAAGCCCTGGCGGCAGACCATTGCGGCGCTGCGATCCTGGGCATGGGCCTTGTCGATCACGGAAAGATCCTTCAGATCCTTTCCCGTCGCGCTGGCACCGAGCACGAAATCCGCCGCGCCGGCCCAGTCGCCGAGATCCTTGGGCAGCGCGGAGGCGCAGGCGAGATCGACTTTGCCGCGCGAGGCGTCATCGATCGCGCGATTGGCCCGCACCAGGGCTGCGAGAAATTCCTCGGTCTCGCCGGCGCGCGCGTAACGGCGGCCGATGCGGATCTTCTGTCCCAACGGCACGGACGAGACGTCGAGCCCGACGTTGCGGGCGAGCTTGATCATCGGGTTGGCATCTGGATTGTGTATCCAACGTGCGCCGCGATCGAACGGCACGTCGAAGCTCGATGTGTCGGTGACGCAGCGGCCACCGATCTGGCCCGCGGCCTCGACCACGATCACCTTGCGATTGGCGGCCATGATACGCCGTGCCGCGGCAATGCCGGCCGCGCCAGCGCCGATCACGACGATATCGGCCTCGCGCGGCAACGGCGCGGCGGAAGCCGCTCCAGGGAGCACCGGGGTCGCCGCAAATGCCGCGGACGCCGAGAGAAAGCTGCGGCGCGTCATTGTCATGTCAGGGTTTCCGGAGCTTTGCGCAAACGAGAACAGCCGGCGAACCTTGCCGCATCTGATGCCGCGCGGCAACCATCATGGTGAATCAATGATGATTGATCCGATCAAGCCATCAACCAAATTGCAACGGCTATCGAGGATGATAAGACAGGGAAAGGCGGCCGCAGCGCCGCCGCGGGGAAAGTCATCATGGGCGTCGTGCTCGATACGGTCGGGAAGCTGATCGCCTTCTATCTTCAGAAGGAACTGCCCGGCTATGAACCGTTCACGCCGAGCGATCCGGAATCTCTGCTCAGCGTCATCCGGCCCGGCGACGTACTGCTCGTCGAAGGCAACAACCGGATTTCCGGCATCATCAAGTATCTGACGCAATCGACCTGGTCGCATGCCGCGCTGTTTGTCGGCCCGATTGGCGGCGCCGAAGAGTCCGACGGCGAACCGCATGTGCTGATCGAGGCCAACGTCGGCGAAGGCGTTACCTCCGCACCGCTGTCCCGCTATTTTTCCTACCACACGCGGCTCTGTCGACCCGTCGGACTGAGCTACGAAGATCGCGATACGGTGTGCCGCTACGCCATCAACCGGATCGGCTTCGGCTATGACACCAAGAACATCCTCGACCTGATGCGCTATTTGATCCCGCTGCCGGTGCCCCAGCGCTGGCGGCGGCGGATGATCGCGCTCGGCTCCGGCGATCCCACCAAGATGATCTGCTCGGCGCTGATCGCGCAGGCGTTCGATGCCGTGCGCTACCCGATCCTGCCCAGGATCACGCGGGCCGGCTCCAAACAGGCGCGACGCGAAATCCTGCACATCCGCGATTCATCACTGTATATGCCGCGGGATTTCGACATCTCGCCCTATTTCGAGATCGTCAAGCCGACCATCGTGCACGGTTTCGACTACACCGCCCTGCACTGGGCCGACAAGCAAAGGCCGCTCCCGGAGGTAGCGGGCGAATTCGGACCGTTTCCGGAAGCTATCGGCTCGCCGCCGCTCGTTCCTGAAGAGGCTGACCAGGAAACGGCGCTTCCGCCTGCGGAAGTGACGGCGGCCGATGCGACGCCGGTCGAACGGCTCACGGTATCCGAGCATTTCATGGTCGTCGAACATGTCGAGGCGCGCAGGCCCAAGCGCCGCGATCAGGCGGGCGAGATCGCGGCTTAGGCTGCAGGACGCGCTTCTTCGGAGCTGGATACGCCGGATGGCGCTCGGCACGGCCAGCCATGGTTCTTCCAGCCGTTCCTTCGATGCCTCGTCAGCCCGAAGCCGAACCACCACATCACATCATGCAACCCATGCCGGTGAGGACCTCATCGGCTTTCTTCTTGTGCTCGACACTCAGTGAAGCGTAGCGCTTCTCGAGCGCCGGTTTGATCTCTTTCAGCGCGGCGACCCGGCTGTCCATTGCAGCAATTTGCGTATCCAGGCGATCGGATGGGGTCTTGGCCTCGTACATGGCCTTCATCGTCTGCCACATGCCCTGCATGCCTTGGAAATTGCTTTTGATCGTTCCCGCGTAAGCGTTCCATTCGGTCATGTGCGCGTCTGTAATGCCGAGCTCGCTCACGCCAGAGCGCCATCGAGCGGAACGACGAGTAGAGGACTTGGCAGAAAAAAGGATTGATCGGAATCAACGGGTCGCTTGCATCGAATTTGCGCGTCGGACGCGAGGTGACAATCGCAGCATCGGACGTTTCGAATATGGCCGATTCAGTTGGGCAAGGCGCTGCCTTCATACATGAACGTCATGGGCCTCGGCCCGGGAATATAGCCGGTCTCGATCCGGCCGATGCGGAATCCCGCATCTTCGATCAACGCACGAATCGGACGATTGAGGTGGCAACCGCCGGCGATATATCGCCAGGCCGGCGTCAGCCGGTCCTGCCAACGGCGAACGCCCTCGTCGGGCGCTTGTCCGTGCTCGACGAACAACAACCTGCCGCCTGGACGCAGCACACGGCGCATCTCGGCAAGTGCCGCCGAAGCCTGCGGAATCGTGCACAAGGTCCAGGTCGTCACGACCGTATCGACGCTGTGACGGTCAAGCGGAATGGCCTCGGCGGACGCTTCGACAAAGCTGACCGGCGTGTTCGCCCCGCGCGAACCACGCTGGGCCATGGTGAGCAGCCTTGGCGCCGGCTCGAGCGCCAGGATCTCTCGCACCGGCGGCCGATAGAACGGCAGGTTGATTCCCGATCCGACACCGATCTCGAGCACCCTGCCTTCTGCCGCGCCGATCACGCGCTCGCGGAACGGCACGAATTGCTTGTTGCGCATTGCAAGGTCGCACAGGCGGGGCAGGATGACGTCGCTGTAGAAGCCCATCGAACACTCCCTGCTGTCGTTCCGGCCAAGTGAGCCAGGTTGCTGCTGCGCCACCCGGCGCAATGAATTCATCGTGCATGACGCCTCCGCTACCGGGGAGCATGCTGCTTAACCGCGCTTGATCGGCGTCAAGGCAGCCAACGCTGACGGGCGTTAGTCTATCGGTCCGATCGGCTAATCACCGCCATCAGCTCGGCGATCTTGTCACGCTGATCGGCCTTGTTGCCGCTGGCGATGGCGCCTTCAACGCAATGTGCGACATGATCCCGCAACACCTCCTCCTCCAGACGCCGGAGTGCGGCACGGGCAGCGGAGATTTGCGTGACGATGTCGATGCAATAACGGTCCTCATCGACCATTTTCGACAGACCGCGAACCTGTCCCTCGATCCGGCCGAGACGTTTCCGTAATGACGCCTTGATGTCTGCTCGCATTCCGCCTAGATACCCGTACCGGGTACAGGTTTCAAGAGCCGGAGTACATGATGGCCGATATCGACGCGCGCAAGACCGACGCGATCAGGGAGTTGAGTTCCGGCGGCCTGGTCGAGGCGATGCCCGCGAAGACCGCCAACTCCTGCGGCGGCGGACACAATGGTCACGGCCATCACGTCCAGCCTGCCGCGGCAGACACCTTGAAAGTGCTCGATCCCGTCTGC
>NZ_JBAURI010001018.1:0-4064 GCF_049581145.1 Bradyrhizobium sp. | reverse complement strand
GGTGACGACGGCAGGCCCGATGTCAAGCCCGGCGCCATCTGCGCCGCCGGCCGTGCCTGAGCCACCCGGGGACGAACGCCCGGAGCGGCTGCATTAGATCGCCTGACACTGGGGCCGGCAATTCGTCCGGAAAATATCTGCCATGATGGCCGCCGAGTTGGGTTCGGGCCGGTTCTCCGCTATAGGGCTTGGGCAACGGACGGCCGCGAAGGCCGTTGTTGCGCATCTGGAGAAACGCCTGTGACCGAATCCGCCGCGCCGCTCGATCCTTCCATTATCGAAGCGCTCGCGCGCTACGATACGCCCACGATCTGCAATGCGATGGAAATCGTGGCGCCCGAGCGGCGGCTGATCGGTTATACGACGAAGCCGCTGGTCTGCCCGTTTCCCGATCTGCCGCCGATGGTCGGCTATGCCCGCACCGTGACGATCCGCTCGGTGCTGCAATCGGCCTTGCCGGCCGCCGAGCAGGCCAGGCGGCGGATCGCCTATTATGAATATGTCGGCACCGGTCATGGCCCGCGCATCACCGTGATCCAGGATATCGATGGTCCCGACGTCGGCTATGGTGCGTTCTGGGGCGAGGTGCAGAGCAACGTGCACAAGGCGCTCGGCTGCCTCGGCGTGATCACCGACGGTTCGATCCGCGACATCCCGCAATGGGCGCCCGGTTTCCAGGCGCTCGCCGGCTCGATCGGTCCATCGCACGCATGGGTCCACGCCGAGAGTTTTGGCGGCGAGGTGCGGGTGGCCGGGATGACGGTGCGCTCCGACGATCTCATCCATGCCGATCGCCATGGCGCGATCGTAATCCCCTTCGACATCGCCGCGAAATTGCCCGACGCCGCCGAACTGTGCGGACGACGCGAGACGCCGATCCTGGAGATCGCCCGCGCCAAGGATTTTTCGCTCGAAAAGCTGAAAGCGGCGCTGCAGCGGTCGGCGGAAATCCACTGATCGCGTTAGGCTATTCGCCATGCAGATGACCGGCAAGACCGTCCTGATCACCGGCTCGACCGACGGGGTCGGCCGCTATGTTGCAGCGCGTCTCGCCGCCGATGGCGCGCACGTGCTGATCCACGGCCGCGACGCCGCCCGCGGCCAGACGCTCGCCTCCGAGATCGAGCGGACGGGAGGCATCGCGCCAACCTTCTACCAGGCCGACCTGTCCTCGCTTGCGGCCACAAGGCAGCTTGCCGAATCCGTGCTCGCCGATCACCAGCGGATCGATGTCTTCGTCAGCAATGCCGGCATCGGTTCGCAGAACGGCGGGTCTGGACGGCAACTCAGCGCCGACGGCTACGAACTGCGATTTGCGGTCAATTACCTGGCAGGTTTTCTGCTGGCCACGCTGCTGCTTCCCGCAATCAAGGCCGCCGCGCCCTCGCGCATCGTCAACGTCGCCTCGCTCGGCCAGCATCCGATCGATTTCGACGACGTGATGATCACCAGGAACTACAGCGGCAGCCGCGCCTACGCGCAGAGCAAGCTGTCGCAGATCATGTTCACCCTCGATCTCGCGCGCGAGCTGAAAGGGGTTGGCGTGACCGTCAATTCGCTGCACCCGGCGACCTATATGGACACCACGATGGTGCGCGCCGGTGGCATCACGCCGATCTCCACCGTGGAGCAGGGCGGCGAGGCGATCCTGCATCTCGTCAAGGGCGACGACGTCGCCGGCAAGAGCGGGCTGTTATTCAACGGCATGAACGAGGCCAGGGCCAACCCGCAGGCCTATGACGAGACCGCCCGCAAGCGGCTGCGTGCGCTCAGTCTCGAACTCACAGGCCTGTCGAAAGCCGACAGCGCCTAGTCTGGTGAAGCTTCCGCACCAGGATCAGTGTTTCCGGTGCTCGCGCCTTATGCGGACGGGCAGGAGGTTGTAATCGGTTGGCGCTTCGGCCGGCGCCAGCCGCGCCAGGACATTCCGCACAAATGCCCAGTGCCTCATCGCACGCGTCCGATCGAAATGAAGCGCCGCTTCCAGGATTCCGAACATGAAGATCATGAGCAGGACCTTGATTGTTTCCGTCGCCATTCGCCGCCTCCGCAGCTACTCGATGACTACGGGAAATGTTAACCACGCAGCATCCGCAGGGATAGTGCGCTTCTTATCTTAGGGGATGCCCCTTACGTAATGCTCCGTAGACCGGGACGCCGGCATCCGCGGAATCTGGTTTCGGCGCATTTCCGTCCGCCCGTTGATCAACATCAAGTCGGATCGGTGCCGTTGCGCTGGGATGGCAGGGGATGAATTGAGGTCGACATGAGCTCGCCAAGCTCCAAGGTTAGCGCAGGGATTGCCGTAACGGTTGCCGCGGTCTGCAGCCTTCTTCTGTTGTCGAGCGCCGCGGCGCAAAAACAGGCGGATTTCGCGCCGCAGGACAGACCGGTCGCGAAAGTCGCCGATCTGATGATCGCGACACAGGCGCGGCACATCAAGCTGTGGTTCGCCGGCAAGCTCTTGAACTGGAAGCTGGCCAGCTACGAACTGGATCTGGTCAGGGCCAAGCTGCAGGAAGCGGCGACGCTGTCTCCAAGCCCCGGGGCGGCCCCGTCGGAACAGCCGATGCAGTCGCTGCAACGTGCGATCGACGCACACGACGCGGTCGGCTTCACCAACGCCTACACGGAATTGACGAACGCCTGCAACGCCTGCCATCACGCGGTCGATCGGAGCTTCATCAGCATTCGGGTGCCGGTGACATCGCCCTTCGGCGATGAGCTCTTTGTCGACCAGGTCGCCGAAGGCCGCGGCCTGGCCCATCTGATCTGCGGCGCCTGCCACGTCGTTGCGGAAAATTCCAACGAAGTGCCGGTGTCGAAATATCCGGCGCCGAGTTTCCCGGATCTCGCCCGGCGTCCGGCGTTCACCGAGGATGCGCTGCGGCAATTGCTGTCGTCCAACCACCGCAATCTGGGGCAGGATCAGACCATGCGAAACCCGCGCCTGGGGGACGACCAGATCGAGGACATCATCGCCTATTTTGCGGCATTGCGCGCCAAGGACAGCCCGCGCTGACATCGCGTGCCACGGAAGGCTGGAGCACGCAGCGGTTATGGTTAGCGGAATGTTGCGACCGTGCCCGTGTCGCGGAATTTGCCCCGTCCTGACGGGCTTTTTCATCGTGGTTGAAGGTTGAGCCATCGTGGACTTGCGCCGCGTTCGCGGCCACGCCGCGTATCCTTTACGCGTCTTTAATGGCGCCCAACGTAGGGTTTCACGACGCGGCTCAGAATGGGCCGTGCGCCGGCCAGGATGGCCGGCCGTTGCGTAGGCGGTGGAGTTTCCTATGGATATCATGACGAGCATCGGGATCTTCGTCGGCATCGCCGTCATCGCGACGATCATGCTGCTGGGAGGCGATCTCGGAATGTTCTTCAGCGAGCATGCCGTCATCATCATTGGCGGTGGCTCGATCGCAGCGACCATGATCCGATTTCCCCTGGCCGTCATGCTGCACGGCTTGCCGCTTGGCGCCAAATTCGCATTCACGATGAGCAGGCTCTCGGCGCGCGATCTGGTCGACGAACTGGCCCGTATTGCCGAAATCGCCCGCAAGCAGGGTCCGGTCGGCCTGGAAAAGGTCGAGACCGATGAGCCCTTCCTTGCCAAGGGCATTCGCTACGTCGCCGACGGCTACGATCTCGAATTCATCCGCGACAATCTCGAGCGCGACCGCGACAATTTCCTGATGCATCTCGACGAAGGCAGCAAGATCTATCGCGCCATCGGCGACTGCGCGCCGGCGTTCGGCATGATCGGGACCCTGATCGGCATGGTGCAGATGTTTGCCAACATGACCGATCCGTCCAAGCTTGGCCCGTTCATGGCGACCGCGCTGCTCGCGACGCTTTATGGCGCGCTGGTCGCCAACATGTTCTGCCTGCCGATCGCCGACAAGCTGCACGGCAAGCTGCTCGACGAGGAAACCAATCGAACGCTGATCATCGACGGCATCCTGATGATCCGGGATTCCAAGAGCCCGACGCTGGTCCGGGAAATGTTGCTGGCGTACCTGCCGGAAAAACACCGCCACGAGGAAGGCGAGCCGGTACCGGCC
>NZ_JBAURI010001017.1:0-3774 GCF_049581145.1 Bradyrhizobium sp. | reverse complement strand
CGATTGACGAGAGGCCCGTCGCCGCCCCCGTCGGCATGGACTATGTCGGATCCGCAATCACGGCACATTTTTGAATCTCCCTGCACATGACATCAAAAATGTCCGGCAACCATTTTGAGCGTTTCCAAGCCGCCTCGAGCCGGCGCCGGATCGGCGCTGTGCCCGATCGTCCGTTCGAACGCGGCCTGAAGCCTTCCCTGCGCGAGCTGGATGTCGGCGCCGCGACGGTCGTCGTTGCGGTCCACCTCGATCGGCACGCTCTCGACGATTCGGCCGGGATCGGACGCCATCACCAGCGCGCGGTCCGCCATCGCGACCGCTTCGGGAATGTCGTGGGTCACGATCACGAGCGTAATGCCGTGTTCGACGGCAATACGGCGCACGTCACGTTGCAGCGCGCGGCGGGTGACAGCGTCGAGCGCGGAAAACGGCTCATCCAGCAGCAGCACTTCGGGCTGAACCGCCAGCGACCGCGCCAGCGCGACGCGTTGCTGCTGACCGCCCGACAAATCCTGCACGTTGCGACCGGCGTAAACCTGCAGTTCCACGAGACCAAGGAGATCCCGAACGCGCTCGCGGATTTCCCGCCGCGGCCGACCGGAAAATTTCATGCCGAGCCCGACATTCTGCTCGACCGTCATCCAGGGATAGAGATGCGGCTGCTGGAACATGACGATCCAGCGCGGCGATGGACCGGCGACCAGCGCGCCGTCGATACGGACCTCGCCGATCGTCGGCGTCGTCAATCCCGACAAAATATGCAGCAGCGTGGACTTGCCGCAACCGGAGCGTCCGACCAGCGCCACCGCCTCGCAAGGCTGCACCTCAAAGCTGATCCCGCTGAGCGCTGCGCCGGAATTGCGTCGATAGCGATGACTTACGCCCGTGACGGCGATATGCGCGCCGCGCCGACGGTTTCCAGGATAGATCGCTTGCATCAGTAGCACTACTCCTTCAAAGGCGACCTATCTGCTCTCATCTGGTTGCCGCCCAGCCGCTTTGGGCTGGGCGGCGGCAACGTCTGCTACGCCGCCCTGTCGGCCATTTGCGGCGCGGTCGGCAGGCCCTCGTCGATCGGCAGCGACGGATCGCGCGACCATTCGTTCCAGGAGCCGAAATACATCCGCACGTCCTTCACGCCGGCGTTCTTCAGCGCCAGGAAGGTGTTCGACGCCCGCGCGCCCTTGAAGCAATAGAGATAGACCGGGGTATTCGGCGTGATGCCGACCGTGGCGCATTCGGCCAATATCTCATCCTTGGACTTGAAGCGCGGGCCCTCGGCGGTCGGCTTCATCATGCGATACCATTCCAGCCAGACGGCGCCGGGAATGCGGCCCTTGCGGGGGCAGAAATCCTTGCCGTAGGGCGAGGAGCTTTCGCCGATCCACTCGTCGACATCGCGCACGTCGAGCAGCGCGATGCCGGGCTTGCCGACCGCGGCCAGCATGGTCTTGGCATCGATCAGGATGTCGCCCGCCTCCGGCACGATCGCAAACGAGGCCTTGGCCGGCGCCGGCACCTCCTTGGTGACCGGCAGGCCGGCGGCGGCCCAGGCTGCGATGCCGCCATGCAGCACCTTGATCTTGGGATAGCCCAGCATGGTCAGCAGGTAATAGCCGCGGCAGGACTGGCCGAAGCCGGAGTCCATCGACTGTTCGTAGATGACGGCGGTTTCGTTGCCGGACAGCCCGGCTTTGCCGAAGGCGTCCGCGAACTTTGTCTTCAGTTCCTGCATGCCCTCCGGCGTCGAGGTCGCGAGGAACGTGAAGATTTCATGCACGTTGACGGCATTGGGAAGATGTCCCGCGCCGTAGGCATCGGGATTCCGCGTGTCGATGATGACACACGGTTCTTGCTTGATGAGATCGGCGAGTTCACCGGCAGAAATTAGTACGTCCGTCATGGCAGGCCTCTCCTGTTGATGGTTGCAGTCATGGTGGATCCGAAATCTTCTCGCGCTCAGTCCTCCGCGAGCATCTTGCGAAGCTGCTTGGTGGCGGGCGTGACGATCGCGACGAAATAGGCTTCGCGCAGCCGCCGCTGCGCGCGATGGCTCATCAGATAGCCGCGGGCGCCGCAATGAAGCATCGCCGCATGCGCGGCCGCGACGCTGGCATCGCCCGCGCGCAGGCGAAGGGCCACGACCTTGCGCCAATAGGTCTCGCCCGGATTGAAGGGATCGCGCGCCAGCGCCATGGTTTCCCGTTCCAGTTCGGAACAGAGCTCCTTGAACTGCACCGGCTGCTGCGGCAGATAGCGGTTGACGTGACCGAGCGGCCCGTCGACTTCATCCATGATGCTGATGCAATCCTTGATCAGGCCGAGCGCCATGCCGGCCTGCAGCAGGATGAAGCCGGCGCGGATCTTCTTCACGAACGGGCCGGCCGGATCGGCCAGGATCAGATCATCGCGCACGAAGGCGTCGCGGAATTGAACACCGTAGGTGCCGGTGCCATCCATGGCGAGGAACGGCTTGCACGGCTGCAGCGTGATCGCGGGATCGGAGCAGTCGGCGAGGAACATCACGGTTTCGCCGGGCGCGTCCTCGCGCTCGAAGATGCTGCCGAAGAAATGGCCGCGGCCGAGATTCGACACCCAGGGCAGCGCGCCGCGCACGACATAACCGCCCTCGACCTTGCGTCCCTTCAATTTCAACTTTTCGATTCCGAACAGGCTCTTCATCGGGTTCGACAGCCCGGTGCCGCCGAGCACCTGTCCATCGGCGAAGCTGCGAGCGAATTTTTCGACCAGCCTCGGATTGTCGGAATTGGCGGCGTACCAGACCAGCGTATTCTGACACCACGCCATGAAGGCGGTCGCGCCGCAGACTTCGCCGAGGGCAGCGATCGACTGGATGGCGCAGCGCAGATCCGCCGCGCCGTTTTCAGGCAGATGGCTGCGCCAGGCGCCGACACCGCCGAGGCGCCGCAACAGTTCGTCAGGATAGATGGCGCCGCTGTCGATCTCAGCCGCCAGCGGCGCCAGTTCTTTTCGCGCGATCGCCGCCACCTCGTCGGCAATCGAAGGTGCGGACCGATCGACGGTTTCAATACGCGATACAGCAGATGAACCCATGCCCCTCTCCCTCACCTCAGATTGCCGCAAGCCAATTGACGCAAGTCCTGTGCCTAGATGCCGACTTCGAGATTGACCGGCCGGGTGAACGTGTTGGCGACCGGCGACCACTTCTTGACGTGAGCGACCAGGGCATTGATCTCGTCCGGCGGGATGCCCTCGCATTCCATGTCGACCTTGACCCGCACATCGGTGAAGCCGACCGGCTTGTCGCTGGTGTCGCCGGTGCCCCAGACCGCCGTGATGTTGAGGTCGCCTTCGAGCTCGAGCTCGAGCTTGTTGACGGTCCAGCCGCGATGCACCGCGTTGGCGTGCAGGCCGACCGCGAGGCAGGAGCCGAGCGCGGCCAGCGAGGCTTCCGACGGATTGGGCGCCGTGTCGTCGCCCAGAAGCCCCGGCGGCTCGTCGACGATGTAGGGCGGCAAGCTGCGGATGTAGTTGGCGTGGCGGAACCGGCCCTCGGCCACTGTCTTGCACTTCAAGGTCTTGATGACCTTGGGGTTGGCCTTGCCGTTGGCGATCAGCTGCTCGAGCCCGTCCTTGTCGATCGGGGCGAGGCAGCCGGTCAGCGCTGTTTTTTGAACGACCGCAGTCATCAGTTTTCTCCCTGGGAGGTAGGATACCGAACGGTCTGTTTCCTGCACGAAGCGTGCCAGCGGCCGATCATTTCAAAAGGCGAAGTCCTGGAGCGCCTTAGGC
>NZ_JBAURI010001016.1:0-5507 GCF_049581145.1 Bradyrhizobium sp. | reverse complement strand
GGTAAAGCCACAACGCATGATCAACGAGCAGGAACCCGGTTAACGCGAGAGAAAAATGGGTGATGTTTCCGTAGGATTTTAGAAGTATGGCGGCCATCACGACAAAGATCACCAAAACAGCATACGGCTGAAGCGGCCATTTGCCTTGCCCGGGAAACGCTACGTACGCGAGCTCTTGAATGTTTGTATCGAATTTGGTCCCGCCAACCCACGACCAATAGTACAATACGAGCGCAGCTCTCCAGGCGATATCTGCGCTCGAAGGCGTGAGGAATGCATCCGGCCTAATGTCCTTGGTCTGCAGGTAAGCAACCAGCAAACCGAGCGCGAGAGCCAAAGCATTGATGATCGAGCGGGTGAGGCGAGCGAAGCGCGTTTTGTCTCGGCTCTCGCGCGTGTCTGGATATCCTCGAAGCAGCCTTTCCATAGCGCTACCTTTCGGCCGCTCAGGGCGCCCATCATCAGTTGCGTTGAGATCGGAGTCAACAATTGACGGTCAAGCCATGCTGCAGATTGAATGGGCCTCGTTCTTAGGACCCGTCCGCAAACAAGTGAATCGGGTTGGGTCGGATTTTGTTGAGGGGCGGGATTCCCTTTGGAGTCTCGAGGCTATATCGTTTTGGCGTGATTGACGAATCGGCCATACGCGAGCGCTTCGAGGCTCTCTCTCCGGTGCTTGACGAGCGCGGTCGGCGGCGTTTTGCGGCAGCCGAGGCGACATCGGCTGGGCACGGTGGGATCATGGCGGTGATGCGTGCCACCGGTATCGCGCGCAGCACGATCGGACGCGGGCTGGCCGAATTGCGTGCAGGCGAGACACCTGACTTGGAACGGGTGCGCCGGGTGGGTGGCGGTCGTAGGCCTTTGAGCAAGACGGATGCGAGCTTACTCGATGATCTGCGGGCGCTGGTCGAGCCAGAGACGCGAGGCGATCCGCAGTCGCCGCTGCCGTGGACTTCCAAGAGCCTTCGCAAGCTCAGCCAAAGGCTGCGCGACATGGGCCATACGATCGGCCTGACACTCGTCGGCGAACTCCTGCACAGGCTCGATTACCGCCTGCAAGCCAACCGCAAGACCCGCGAGGGATCCCATAATGCCGATCGTGACCTGCAATTCCACTACATCAACGATCGGGTGAAAGAAGCGCTCGCGGCAGGTGAGCCGGCGATCTCAGTCGACACCAAGAAGAAGGAGCTTGTCGGCGATTTCAAGAACGCTGGACGCGAATGGCGACCGAAAGGCTCACCCGAGGAAGTTCGCGTGCACGATTTCGTCATTCCCGAACTCGGGCGCGCCGCCCCCTATGGAGTCTACGATATCGCCAACAATGTCGGATGGGTCAGCGTGGGCATCGACCACGACACCGCGGCTTTCGCGGCCAACGCCATTCGAAGCTGGTGGAAGCTCATGGGGCGCGAGCGCTATCCCAGCGCCCGCAGCCTCCTGATCACCGCCGATGGCGGCGGCAGCAACGGTTCGCGCGTCCGATTGTGGAAGATCGAGCTACAAAAGCTGTCCGACGAACTCGACGTTCCCATCACCGTGTGTCACTTGCCACCCGGCACCAGCAAATGGAACAAAATCGAGCACCGCCTCTTCTCATTCATCACCGGAAACTGGCGCGGCAAACCCCTCGTCAGCCATCAGGTCATCGTTCAGCTGATCGCAGCTACGACGACCAAGACCGGTCTCAAGGTTCGGCGCGAACTCGATCAGAACACCTATCCGGCTGGCACCAAGGTGTCCGACGCCGACATGGAAGCCGTCAAACTCACACGTCACGACTTCCACGGCGAATGGAACTATACTGTCGGTCCTAACGCTCGCTCCCGTCCTGGAGCGTTAGTCCCGGACGGGTCCTTAGACAGTATCCAAACTGGCGCTGACAGTATCCAGGCCCCCTTCGATACTGTCATCGGGGGCGTTGCTGCTGTGGGTCCGCGAACAACCCGATGCGGGGGTGATGGCCGGGAAGGGCTGCTTTATCAAGACTTTGGCGGGAGAGGCGGACGTTCGCGGACCACTAAAAATAACCGCGAATACAGGGTAATGGCTCCCCGGGCTGGATTCGAACCAGCGACCATTCGATTAACAGTCGAATGCTCTACCGCTGAGCTACCGAGGAATGAGCGACACAATTGTTCGCGAGCGGGCAGCGTATAACAAAGCCCTTTCGGCTTGCATAGGACTAATCGAGCGCCTCGCCAAAGTCCTGGCTGGCAGCTGAAATCGTTTTTGAGGTCAGCGCCTTGCCGCCGTTTTCTTGAGCGTGTGTCGGTCCCCTTTGCGGCTGCTGCGGCTCTCGATCCGCAGGGCGGCAGCAGCGGCGGCTCTGACGCCAAATGGTCGCATTTGCCGCCGACCTTTGTCCACGCTGGGATTATCGGAGGAGATTCGATGCCGGACGTCATGATGCCAGACGTTATGGAGGCGGTTGGCGGCGAGCCGGCCCCCGCGATGTTCGCGCCGGACATGCCTGCACTCAGCGACGACGAATGCTTGGAGCGGCTCAAACGTGCCGTCTATGAGCGCGACGCTGGGCATCTGGATGAGGTCGCAAGACTGATCGGACGACTGGCGGTGACGATCGAATAGCCGGTTCCGGATCCCGGCGAAGCTGTGAAACGGAACGGGTCGGGGGCTTCACTCCGGCCAAGCATGTTGTTGCGTTTTGCCAAGGCTTGTACCAAAGATGGCGCGGTTCCGTCCCTTCCGCGGCACGCCCGCTTTGCGTCTGACAGGTCTGCCAATGTCCGCTTTTTCGACCGCGCGCCAGAAAATGGTCGATGGCCAGGTGCGCACCAACGACGTCACCGATCTCCGAATCATCGATGCCATGGCCGAGCTGCCGCGTGAGGAATTCGTGCCGGAGAACCAGCGCGCGCTGGCCTATCTGGACCGCGATCTCGACGTGACCAGCGGCGGCACCAAGCGGTTCCTGATCAAGCCGATGCTGACCGCCAAGCTGCTGCAGGCCGCCGAAATCGTGAATACCGACAATGTCCTCATCGTGGGTTGTGCCACCGGCTATGCCGCGGCGCTGGCGGCCAAGCTGGCCTGGAAGGTGACTGCGACCGAAAGCGATGCCGCGCTCGTCGCGAGGGGCACCGAAATCCTGAATAGACTCGGGCTCGGGGGCAATGTGACGTTCCAGGTTGCGGAAGCCGCGATCGGGGCGCCGCGGGAAGCGCCCTACGATGTCATCATGCTGAACGGCGCGACCGAAATGATTCCCGAACAGCTTTATGGGCAGCTCAAGGACGGCGGCAGACTGGTCGGCGTGTTCGCAACGATTCGCCCGTCGCGGGCCATGATCGTGACCCATTCCCATCACGATTTCGGGAATCGCGCGCTTTTCGACGCCGCAGCGCCGGTTTTACCCGGTCTGGAACAGCGTCCGGCGTTCGTTTTCTGACCCTTTTCCGAACCCGGATCGGTCGAAATTCTGTTTTAAATCAGAAGTGTGGCCTGGATGCTGCACGCGAAGAGTTTCCACTGACTTTCGAGGCCAGATGGGTTCCGTCTGGCGGCGGCGCGGCATATGGTGCGGACTGGGTAATGGGTAGGTGGTGACCCGGTTCATGCGTTTGAGCCGGCAACAGAATGAATGGAATACCAGGGATGTACGGGGTGAAGGTCGTCACCGCAGCAGCAGCTGCGGTCCTTCTGATGGCATATGCGGGCCCATGGCCCGCCCTGGCCGATACGATCGAGGCTGCGTTGGTGCGCGCCTACCAGAACAATCCGCAGCTCAACGCGCAACGCGCCCAGGTGAGATCGACCGATGAAAACGTTCCGCAGGCGCTCTCCGGCTATCGGCCGAAGGTCGCGCTGACCGGCAGCGCCGGCTATCAGTACAGCGATGAGACCATCGATACGGGCGGCGTACCGGAGAAGCTGCACGGCGCCCAAATTCCGCGTAGCGCTGGCCTCACCGTGACTCAGACGCTGTACAACGGCAATCAGACCGCCAACAAGACGCGCGCCGCAGAAAGCCAGGTTTCAGGTGCGCGCGAGGGGTTGCGCGTGCTGGAACAGACCGTGTTGCTCAGCGCCGCCACCATCTACATGGACTATCTGCGTGATGCGGCCACCGTTGAAGTCCAGAAGAGCAACGTGCGGGTGCTGGAGCAGACGCTCAAGCAGACGCGCGACCGCTTCAATGTCGGCGAGGTGACGCGCACCGACGTCGCGCAATCGGAAGCCCAGCTGGCGGCCGGCAAGACCCAGGAGCTCGCCGCCGAATCGCAATTGGTGACCACACGGTCGAACTTCCGGCGCATCATCGGCAACGAACCGGAGAATCTGGCACCGGGTTCGCCGGTCGACCGCTTCCTGCCGGCGACGCTGCCCGCTGCGGTCGAACTCAGCCTGATCGAAAATCCGAATGTCACCGCCGCCATGTACGGCATCGACGTCAACTTCCTCCAGGTCAAGGTCGCCGAGGGCGCGCTGTTGCCGACGCTGAGCTTGCAGGCCTCCGTGCAGCAGGCCAATGAGCAGCAATTGACGGTGCAGAAGGATTTCAACGCCGCCGCGGTCGCTCAGCTGTCGGTTCCGATCTATCAGGGCGGCGCCGAATATTCGCTGATCCGCCAGTCCAAGGAAAACGTGGCGCAGCAACGGCTCAACCTCGACATGACCCGCGATCAGACCCGCGCCAACACCGTCACCGCGTGGGGCCAGCTGGTGGCCGGCAAGGCACAGGTGTCATCGGCGCAATCGCAGGTCACCGCCTCTGAGATCGCGCTCAACGGCGTGCGCGAGGAGGCCAAGGCCGGACAGCGGACCACGCTCGACGTGCTCAACGCCCAGCAGGCGCTGGTCAACGCCCGCATTGCACTGGTGACCGCGCAGCATGATCGCGTCGTCGCCTCCTACTCCGTGCTGTCGGCGATTGGACGGTTGTCGCCGCAGGTGCTCAAACTGCCGACCATGACCTATGATCCGAGCGTGCATTATCAGCAGGTCCGGGACAGCTGGTTCGGCATTCGCACCCCGGACGGGCAGTGATCACAATCACGATTAGAGCTAAATCATGATCTTGGCGGCTGCGGGGGACAATGCCGCTCGCGCCGCCTGATTCCGAGATCGCAGGCCGCTTCGCGGCGGCTTGACGAGAATAGCGCGCGACAATCGAAATCTGTCCGACAGAACGTCTGTGGATCCCTGATTGAAGCCCGAGCGACGCCGCGGGTCTTGCCGTGCGCGTCCTTTCCTTCGAGCGACCGCGTGATACCTCGCCAGGTGCGAGCACGGGCTTTCTCTCAAAGTCTCTTTGGCGCCTTGCTTGCAATCATTTGTTGCCATGACATAGCCTTTCCTGAGGCAGCAGAGCGATTCGCGCGGCAATCGGTATCCTTGGCCGCGATGCTTGATCTGCCGTGAGCAGGGGCGGGGCCGCCGTGATTCGGCTCCGATGCTTGAACTGGGGACAAGTCGGGCGTGTGCGACGCAAATCACACGCCTCTCGCATCCGGAACCGGCGAATCCCGTCATGCCTGATG
>NZ_JBAURI010001015.1:0-2506 GCF_049581145.1 Bradyrhizobium sp. | reverse complement strand
CCGCGGCGATCTGGCGAAAGTGCTTTGGCACGACGGGATCGGACTTTCACTCTACGCAAAGCGATTGGACCGAGGAAAGTTCGTCTGGCCCTCGGCGAAAGAGGGCGTCGTTTCGATATCGGCGGCGCAGATGGCCTACATGCTGGAAGGAATCGACTGGCGCAATCCCCAACTCACCTGGAGACCCAAGAGCGCCGGATGAGAGCGCCGGCAGAGCGCGTTGGTTGATCGCTTGGGCGGACCTTTAGAAAACATGGGGTCATGCGCATTTTAGGGCGCCACAAATCACGACGAGTATGATTCTCTGCGCCTCATGGCTTCCGCTTTCGAACCTCTTCCCAACGACGTCGCCGCGCTGAAGGCGGTGTTGGTCGCCGAACGCGCGAAGAGTTTCGAGATTGCCGCCGAACTGGCGGTCGCTCGCGCGAAGGCGTCGGAAGACACGGCGCTGATTGCAGCGCAGAAACTGCGGATCGCCAAGCTGGAGCGCCAGATTTACGGGCGGCGGTCGGAGCGCTCGGCGCGGCTGATCGAGCAACTGTCGCTCGCGTTCGAAGAGCTGGAGGCGAGCGCGACCGAAGACGAGCTGGCGGCGGAGGCAGCGGTCGCGAAGGCCACGACCGTTCGCGCCTTCACGCGCCGCGCCGCCGAGCGCAGCACGTTCCCCGATCACTTGCCGCGCGAGCGCGTCGTGATCGATCCTCCGACCGCCTGCGAATGCTGCGGCGGCAATCGCCTGCGCAAGCTCGGCGAAGACGTGACGCGGACGCTGGAGACTGAGCCGCGCCGTTGGAAAGTGATCGAGACGGTGCGGGAGAAGTTCTCCTGCCGGGACTGCGAGAAGATCAGCCAGGCGCCTGCGCCGTTCCATCCGATTCCGCGAGCCTGGGCGGGACCGAGCCTGCTGGCAATGATCGTATTCGAGAAGTTCGGACAGCATCAGCCCTTGAACCGCCAGGCCGAGCGCTACGCACTGGAGGGCGCGCCGATCGCGCTGTCCACGATGGCCGACGCCGTGGGCGCAATCTGTGCGGCGCTCGATCCCCTTCGGCGCCTCGTCGAAGCCCATGTGATGTCGGCCGAGCGGCTGCATGGCGACGACACAACCGTGCCGGTGTTGGCCGAGGGCAAGACCGACACCGGGCGGCTTTGGACTTACGTCCGCGATGACAAGCCTTTTGGCGGCGCCGGGCCGCCGGCGGCGATCTTCTATTACTCGCGCGATCGCCGAGCGGAGCATCCTCAAGCACATCTGGCGGGCTATGCGGGCATCCTGCAAGCCGACGCCTATGACGGCTACAACAAGCTCTATCTGCCCGACCGAAAGCCGGGCCCGATCCGGGAAGCGGCGTGTTGGGCGCATGCGCGGCGCAAGTTCTTCGAACTCGCCGACATCGAGGAGAATGCGCGCCGCAGGGCGGCGGCCAAAAAAGAAATCCCGATCTCGCCGATCGCCATCGGGGTCGTGCGGCGCATCGACGCGCTGTTCGAGATCGAGCGCGCGATCAACGGCAAGACCCCGCAAGAGCGCTTGTCGGCTCGACGGCTCGAGAGCCGGCCGTTGGTTGACGATCTTCATACCTATCTTCGCGAGCAAGTCGCTAAGCTGTCGCGCGGGCATGACCTCGCCAAGGCGATCCAGTACATGCTTAAGCGCTGGCCGGCGTTCACGCTGTTCCTCGACGACGGACGCGTTTGCATCTCGAACAATACGGCCGAGCGCGCGCTGCGCGGCGTGGCCCTTGGAAGAAAATCGTGGCTGTTCTGCGGGTCCGATCGCGGGGGGCAGCGCGCCGCGGCCATGTATAGCCTCATCGTCACCGCCAAGATGAACGGCGTCGATCCGCAGGCGTGGCTGGCGGATGTTCTCTCCCGCATCGCCGGCCACCCCGCTCACCGGCTCGATGAGCTGCTACCCTGGAGATGGCGGAAGTCGAATGTGAGCCATGCAAAAGCCGCTTAAGCCGACCGCCGCATTTTCCGAGGCCGAAAAGGCCAGCGTCACTGACGCGTGCGAACGATTGATCGAGGAGTTCCTGAAGCCGCGATTCCTGCCCGCGATCCAGCCTACGGAGTTCAACTATCCCGTCGATATCCTCGGCAAATGGCACGCCGCCAAGTATCGCTTCATACAGCGCTATCGCTCCGGCTTCCCGGAAAACCTCGGCGAGGAGTTCGATGCCCCCTTCGCCCGCCTCAACTGGATAGGCCGCGACCGTTTCGACATCCAGTGGCATCGCCACACCGGAGAATGGTTCCCCCTTCATCGCGGCCTCACTCTCGCCGAGGCCATGCAAACGCTGAAGACCGACCGTATCCTGCACCCCGTATAAACTGAGCCGCCAAGCCCCCGCAGCCTGCTACCGACGAGTACCCTGCGGCCTACGCCGCATGGTTACGGCAGAGAACGACGCTGAGTGATTCCGCAGACGAGCAAACTTCGATCGAGGAGCCTGAGGCGCGGGTTGCTGTGGGGAGGCCCTGGTCGGATAGGCGGTGGAGGCTC
>NZ_JBAURI010001014.1:0-2229 GCF_049581145.1 Bradyrhizobium sp. | reverse complement strand
GGCCGAAGCAGCCCGGATCCGATGGCAGGGACCAGAGCGCGGATCAGGGTGCCATCGCTGTGCCGCCCGCTCCCGACGGCGAGCTTGCCTCCGGCGTGTCCGCTCCCTCCCGGGTGGTGGTGATCGGGCCCGTCGGCCCCGCGCCACCGCAGACCACCGCGCGCGAGCCGGGCGAAGACGAGTTGACGGCCCTCAAGGAGCAGAAGATCGAGTGCGGCGCCAAGGCGAGGCACCCGACGCCTGCGATCGTGACGCAAGCACAAGCCAGGGTGAAGGGATTCGCGACCAAGGCCCAGGCCCTTTCCATGATGCGGTCGACCCAGGCCCAGCTGGACCTGCACATCAATCCGAACTACATCGCCAACCAGCGTCTGTTCGTCGAGTCACTGGACGGCGCCAGGAGGTTCATCGTGCTGCTGCCTGCCGGGCTCGCGGTCAATGTCGGCGACCTGATTGCATATGATCAGTCTCACATCGACCCATCGGACTCCTGTCAGTTCATTCCGAACCTTGCCGTCAGCAAGCTCTGAGAACCCTGCGGCGCGCGGCTCTCTCAGAGCGAGCTTGAATCCGGCTTCGGCGCGACGGCACATCCGCGCGCGGCGTAGGTCTCCACCAATTTGTGCGCGCGCGCCGTGTTGCGCGTCGCGGGATCGATGGCGATCCAGTTCATGATGGTCTGGGCCGCATCACATGGTCGATCCAGGGCGGCATAGAGATCGGCGAGCTCGAGGAAGACCCATTCTCCGACCTGGCGCGGGGAATGACCGAGATCGATCGTCGACTTGTATTCGTTCACCGCCTCCGCACCGCGGCCGGCGGCGACCAGCGCCTTGCCGCGGAGGTAGTGGAAGTCAGCGATTTCCGGTCTTGCCGACGTCAGGGCGTTGGCAACGGCAAGCGCCTTTTCGGCGTCGCCGAGTTGGAGGAAGAGCTGGCCGGCCGACGCCTGCTCGCTTTCGCTGCCATGGCAGGACAGGCTGAAGCCCATCAGCGCCGATGCGGCCAGCCGCCGCTCTCCTTCGGCGGCCAAGGCGTTGGCGAGCGAACGGATGGCCTGGTGGTCGCAGGCTTCGTGCGCGAGCCGCGTCAGGCTGCTCGCCACACGATCCTTGGCGAACAGGCGCGATGGCAGCACCGAAATTCCCAATTGCCGATACGTGGCAGCGAATTGTTGTTGCGACGGCGCAATGCCGGCCGCCTCTTCGAGCGCGTAAAACGCGCCAGTGGCGCGGTCGTGAAAGGTGAAGCCCAGCAGGGCTACGAGGATGGCGCCGGCGAACAGCAGCACGATGCGGGTTGACCCGTCGCCCGATGCAAGCTCAGGGACAAGCCGTTGGCCGGGAGAGACCAGCCGTTGTTCGGGTTCGATTGGCATGGCAGGCCCGAGCGATTTCGTCGCAGCCTAGTTGAACGCCGCCATGCCCGCAAGGGAGCGGGACCATTCCTGAACCGGACGTTGCGCCTATTCACCGATTGGTCCGGCTTGTTAACGAAGCAATCTGTGCATCCCAGAACCTCTCCGCTTCGTCGGTGTGCACCTCTTCCTCCGAGACCACAAACGGCTCCTTGTCAGAGCGCAACAGATCGCTGCGAACATATGCAAGGAAGGCACGAATTGCGGCGGCCTGTTCCGGTGAAACGGTTTCGAGAAGCTCGCCCCACCATTGGTTCTTCGGCCTTCGATCTCTCCCCGAGGGGATGATCGCTGCAAGCGCGTCGTCGAGATACGACGGGTCCTCGCTAACAGCGAGCAGCAACGACGGCAGATAATACAGGAAGGTTGCCGGCGCCAGAAGCTCTCGGATGATGCCGACGTGCGCCATCATGGTCCAGTTGCGCATCTTGATCTCTGTCCATTGCCGCCCCGCGAGCCATTCAAGCAAGTCGCGATGAAACTCATCATTGATGCCGGGCGGCACTTCCTTCCAGAAGAAGCGCGCGGGCATAGGTTGCGGCGGAAACGCCGCCTCCAGCAGCTTCAAGAAATGCTCTTTTGTGGCCATGCTTTCTCCCATAGCGCCGAGCAAGGCCACCGCTCAAGACTTCGGCCTGGCATACCTCCTTCGGGTCGAGGGCGGCTGTGGAAGGCGCGGCACCGGGCTGCCTCGTTCCACCAGGGCTCATAAGGCGAAGGAGGCCTGGGTCAGTCGCCGGCCCCTCGTCAAGCCCCGCGCCTCGTGATGTCCGCCCTAACCCCATTGGCGGCGCGGACATCTCGGGGCGGCT
>NZ_JBAURI010001013.1:0-1685 GCF_049581145.1 Bradyrhizobium sp. | reverse complement strand
ACGTGTGCAAGGGCAAGCGCTACAATCGCGAGACGCTGGACGTGCTGTTCCGCGGTAAATCGATCGCCGACGTGCTCGACATGACCGTCGAGGAGGCCGCCGAGTTCTTCAAGGCGGTGCCGCGCGTCCGCGAGACCTTCCAGACGCTTCATCGCGTCGGCCTCGACTACATCCATGTCGGCCAGCAGGCCACGACCCTCTCAGGCGGCGAAGCCCAGCGCGTCAAGCTTGCCAAAGAGCTCTCCAAGCGCGCCACCGGCCGCACACTCTACATCCTGGATGAGCCGACCACCGGCCTGCACTTTCACGACGTCAAGAAGCTGCTGGAGGTGCTGCACGAGCTGGTGTCGCAAGGCAACACGGTGGTGGTGATCGAGCACAATCTCGAAGTGATCAAGACCGCCGACTGGGTGATCGACCTCGGCCCCGAAGGCGGCGACGGCGGCGGCGAAATCGTCGCTTGGGGCCCGCCGGAGGACATCGTCAAGGCGCCGCGGAGCTACACCGGGAATTTTCTGGCGCCGGTGCTGAAGAAGGCCGGCAAGCCGGGAAAGAGCGGCCGGGGTGGCAGTGCGAGCGAGGCGGCGGAGTAATCGTTTGCCTGGTGGGCAGCCTAAAATTCCGCTGTGCTCGGATGCAGGTTTGCGGGCAAATGCCATATCTCCGACATGACCACCGCCGAAGACATCGAGAAAGCCGTTGAACAGCTTACCCCTCGCGAACTGGCGCGGTTTCGCGCCATGGTTCGAGGCGTTCGACGCGCAGCAGTTCAATGCTGCGATCGAACGAGACGCTCAGGCCGGCAAGCTGAACGCGCACGCGAATGAAGCCGTTGCCGAGCACCGCGCCGGATGCTCGCGCGAGTTGTGACGCACTTCGCTTCATCGAAAATTCTGGACTGCCTACGAGACGCTGCCGTTTCCGGTTCGGAAGTTGGCCGACGCCAACCACGCACTGCTCAAGCGCGATCCGCCCTATCCATCATTGCATTCTCATCCGCGACGGTGATCCGCAGATCGCGAATGCACGGCCTGCCGTGCATGCGGCCCGGGTCAATCGTTATTCTCGCCGTGAGCTCAGACATGGTGCACACTCCAGCCGACAACCGAGGGCGTGTCAGCCTCCCTAAGTCCTCAAAATATCCTCCACCCGCCTGCCTTCACTCCCCAACGCCATCCCCACCGAGCCTTTGTCTTCCCACCTGATGCCTTATTCGCTTGCGATTTTCGATCTCGACGGCACGCTGGCCGACAGCTTTCCCTGGTTCAAGCGCCATGTGAACGACGTCGCCGACCGCTTCAAATTCCGTCGGGTCGCCGAGGACGATATCGAGATGCTTCGGCACAGCGGCTCGCGCGAGATCCTGGCGCACCTCGAGGTGTCCAGATGGAAGCTGCCGCGGATCGCGCGCTACATGCGGCGGCTGAAGGCCGAGCAGATCGCCGAGATCGCCTTGTTCGAAGGGGCCGAGACGATGCTGCGCGCGCTGGCTGAGAGCGGCTTGCGACTGGCGCTGATCAGTTCGGACAGCGAGGCCAATGCGCGGCGACTGCTCGGCGAAACCGCCCCGCTGTTTTCGCATTTCGACTGCGCCGCCTCGATCTTCGGCAAGGCCGCCAAATTCCGCCGGGCGCTGCGGCGCACCGGCATCAGCGCGGCGCGGACGATCGCGATCGGCGATGAAG
>NZ_JBAURI010001012.1:0-2293 GCF_049581145.1 Bradyrhizobium sp. | reverse complement strand
GCGAATCGAAGGTCGCCGAGCCCGCCCGCCGCGTCGCCTTCGAGCATCCCTTCAAACTCGCCGGCCGGCCAGCTCGACCCGGCGTCCACCTCGACGCGGAGCGGCGTTCCCTCCGGCCCCGGCTTCTGCGACGCGAGCCTGAAGACGACCGGCGCCCCGTCAGGGCTGGAAAACTGGCCAGTGAGTTGGGCAGGCCCCTCGAGAGCCGGAACGGCAGCGTCGATGTCGACGCCTGCGATCTCTTGCGCTGCTCCGTCGGCGGCGCCGACGACCCGCACCCGCCCGTTCCGCACGATCAGACGGTCAACCCCGGTCGATCGGAGCCGAGCGATCGGCAACGCCGGGAAGCGCGGCGCGCCATCGGCGCCGCGCACGATCGTCAGAACGGGGTTATCGAGGCTGATGTCCGAGAACCGGATCTCACCGCTCGTGAGTTTGACGAGCGCGAGCTCGAGCCGCGCAGAGTCGAACGACAGCTTGGGGCCGTCGGGGCCTGGCGCGGACAACGAGCCCGCGCCGAGAGCAAGATAGGGCGTCGGCAGGAGCCTGACCTCGATGGGTCCCGTCAGGGAGACATTCGCGCCGGTGATCGCGTGGACACGCGCTTCGACCTCGGCGCGATGCGCGGACCAGTCGATGAGCATCGGCGCGACGAGCGCTGCCGACATCACGGCGACGAGCGCGACCGCGATGATGGTCAGAACATTGCGCACGGGGAAACGATTTCCACTCCGCCTCGACAAACCGCCGCGGGAACGACTCGGCGACCATCGCGGTCCAAAATGGCGCGAAAGTATGACCGAGACAACAAATGGGCAGGTTGGCGGCGTTGACGCTCATCGCCGCGCGCGTTGCAGGCGATACGCTCCGGAGCGCGATAATCCCGGCGGCCGCCGGGTCATGGCGCGGCTCTTGATTCGCGGAAATAGGGGCCGCGACTTTGCCGTCCCGATCCCGATAGGGCGCCATCCAGGCGAGTCCGGCTTCGGTCGTCGTCAGAGGCTGGTATTCGCAGCCAACCCAGCCGCCGTAGCCGAGCCGGTCGATCAATGGCAGCAGGAACGCATAGTTGATCTCGCCAGAGCCAGGCTCGCGCCGACCGGGATTGTCGGCGATCTGGATATGCGCGATTGCCGGCGCCGCGGCTTCGAGACGGCGCGCGAGATCGCCCTCCATCACCTGCATGTGATAGATGTCGGCCTGCAGGTAGAGATTGTCGGACTTGACGCAGCCCATCAGCCGCAGGGCTTGGTCACTGCGGTTCAAGAAGAAGCCCGGCATGTCGCGGGTGTTGATCGGCTCGATCAGGAGCCTGACGCCGCGCTTAGCCGTCGCCTCCGCGGCGAAGGCGAGGCTGGCGACGAAGGTTTCCTCGAGCGCTCGCTGATCGGCGCCGGGCGGCGCAATGCAGGCGAGGCAATTGAGCCGCACGCAGCCAAGTTCGCCGGCATAATCGAGCGCGCGCGAAACCCCGTCGCGGAACTCCTCTTCGCGGCCGGGCAGGATCGCGATTCCGCGCTCGCCGGCCTCCCAATCTCCAGCCGGCAGGTTGAAGAGCGCCTGAGTCAGGCCGTGGTCAGCGAGCCGCCGGGCGATATCCCGGACGCCGTGGTCGTAAGGCGAAGCATACTCGACGCCCTTGAACCCGGCCCGCGCCGCCGCGGCGAAGCGGTCGAGGAAAGGCAGCTCGGTGAACAGAAAGCCGAGGTTGGCGGAGAAATTCGGCATGCCGGCCCCGGGCTGAATCGGAGACGCGCTCTTCCCCGACCTTTGACTCCCAGGTTTGGTTCAGAGCGCCAAGGTCGCGGCTCGACGCGCGGCGCGCTCGCCGGCGGCGAGCATCTCGTCCGTCACGAGGCTCGCGAGGCCCAGGCTGGCGTAATCGACGCGGAAATAGCCGTCGGCGCCCGCTTCGACCGCGCGACAATTGCGCTCATCGGCAAGCAGCTCCTGCGCCATCACGCCCCAGAATTGGCGATCCTCGCCAATATAGCGGAAACTATACAAATTGACCGCTCCGGCCACCTCGCCGACACGTTTCACGTCCGTCTTCAAACGACGATCGGACGTAACAGTCGGACCCTCGCTTAGGCCACGCTTGTTGAAAGCCAGGGCGACGGCGTCTTCGGCTGAAGTCGCAGAATCGGGCTTGGCCTCGATATGTTCGAAACCGAGAAGCTTCGCGTCGTCCAGTTGCGCGGTTTGTGGAGTTTTTTGATCCCGAGATTCTAGCATGTTGATTTCCCGTTTCGATCCAAAAAGTGGAGGAAATTGGCATTTCGCTGCGCCGCGC
>NZ_JBAURI010001011.1:0-1708 GCF_049581145.1 Bradyrhizobium sp. | reverse complement strand
GTTGATGGTCGGTTCTGCTTTCGCGCGCCGAATGAGCTTGGCCGAAGGCGCGCACGCGGCGAGCCGGAACCGTCAGCTTTTCCAAGGCTTAGAATATTGTTGGAGATGGTGGGCGCTAGAGGGATTGAACCTCTGACCCCTACCATGTCAAGGTAGTGCTCTACCGCTGAGCTAAGCGCCCATCTCCCAGGGTCCCGAGCAGGCGAGCCCGCTCAAGGGCCGGCGGGGTATAGACGCTCGCGCCGCGGGGCGCAATGGGGGCCGCGAACCTTAAGGCCTTCGGAAGAGTCGCCACCCTCGATGGATGCTCCCGCGCTGACGTTACGCCCCGCTGCGCCCGCCGACATCGGCGCGGTGATGGCGATCGAGCGCTCGCCGGAATTCGAGCTTTGCGTCGGCCGCTCCGAAGAGGCCGAACATCGGGCGATGCTTGATTCGCCCTCTCACGCCTACCGGCTCGGGATCGGCGCGGGAGGCGCGATCGAGGCCTTCGCCATCCTGCGCGGCCTCGGCGACGTGCATGCCAACCTTTACCTCAAGCGCGTCGCCGTCGCCCGCCCCGGACAAGGGCTGGGCACGGCCTTCCTGGGCCTGGTTCTCGACGCAGCGTTCGGGCGAATGGGCGCCGAGCGCTTCTACCTCGACTGCTTCGCCGACAACGCCCGCGCGCAAGCCGCCTACCGCAAACTCGGCATGAGCCGCGACGGCGTCCTGCGCCAAGCCTACCGTCTCGGCGACGGGACGCGCGTCGACCTCGTGATGATGGCGATCCTCAAGAGCGAGTGGGAGGGGCGGCGGGAGTCTTAGACATGTTTGCCGCCCTCATACATTTTGAGCCAAGCGGCAGACTGCGCTTTGATCCACCTATGCGCTTCGGATGCCGTCTTGAAGCCGTCGATTTGCGGCTGTTTTCCTCCGGGGAGCGTGAGACGCACATGCCATTCGCCGTCTTTTGTCTCGACGGCATTGAATCGAGCCTTTGATTTAGGGGCGCCCATTTTCTTATTATGGCGACGGACAGCCAATCGCGCTAGAGCAAAGTCTCGGCCACGGCCAAACTGACCCACTACCGATCAGTCCACGAGATTGACAGGGGGGCTGGCGGAAGGCGAAAGTCCCTCGCGCTGGGGGCGGGGCTAGCGAATTTCGTCAAAAGCTTGCGTCCTCCGCGCGTTTCATAGCCGATTGCGGGCAGGGAGGAGCTGGCGGTGAGCAAAACAGTTCGTATGGGTTTGGCGGTTCTCGCCGCGTCTGCGGTTTTGGCCGGCTGCGTGAGCGTCGGCGCGCCGGAAAAGGAAGGGCAGCTCGCGGCGGCGGGGTTCATTCGGCAGCCAGCCGACACCGCGCTGAAAATGACCAAGCTCCAGGCGCTGCCGCAGAACGTCATCGTCGCCGCGCAGCGGAAAGGCCACAACATCTATATCTACGCCGACGCCGCCGGGTGCGGGTGCGCCTTCATCGGCAACGACGCCTCCTACCAGCAATATCAGCAGATCCGCGCCGCCAACAACATCGCGCAAATGCAGGAGACCACGGCGATCCTGAACCAGGAAGCTGCGCTGGACTGGGGAGGCGCCTGGGGCCCCTACGCGCCGGGCTGGTATTGACCGGGGCGGCGGGCGTTCGCCGCTCGCGCTGTCAATCTCGGGGCTTACGAGTGCGGCGTGTTTGACGTCGCCGAGGCTTGGTCCAACAATTGGGCCTGGAG
>NZ_JBAURI010001010.1:0-4891 GCF_049581145.1 Bradyrhizobium sp. | reverse complement strand
GCGCCTTGACGACCTTGGCCACGTCGTCGGCGCTGCGCGAGCAGATCGCGACATTGGCCCCTTCGGTCGCAAACAGTTCGGCGATCGCCAGACCAATGCCCTTGCTGCCGCCGGTGACCAGCGCGTTCATGCCTTTCAGTCCGAGATCCATTGCCGCCTCCTCAAAAAAAGCGCGGCCTGCCAGGACACGGCAGGCCGCTTGATCAACTACATCTTGGTCCAGTCGCCTGCGCTCTCGAACGCCGCAGCGGCGCGATAGATCGTCGGCTCGTCATAGTATTTTCCGATCAGCATCAGGCCGATCGGCAGGCCCTCGCTCATTCCGCAGGGCAGGCTCATGGCCGGATGGCCGGTCGCGTTGAACGGCGCCGTGTTGGGAACCATTTCGAACGCGCGCTGGATGTAGAGTTCGCGCGACGCGTCCGGCGGCGGGATCGGCGTCGCCTTCATCGGCAAGGTCGGCATCAGCAACAGATCGTAATTGGCAAGCGCCGCGTCATAGGCCGCGCGCAGCTTGCGGTTCAGGTTCTGCGCCTTGGCGTAGAAATGGCCGCGATAATGCTTGGTGAAATATTGCCCCAACAGCATCGTGATCTTGAGGCTGTCGGAGAGTTCGTCCGCGCGCTGCTTCCAGCCGGAATGGGCGTCGAGCAGGGTGGTATTGTAGAGACCGCGCCAGTTGGTCCCCATGCCGTTGCCCTTCATCATGAATTCGGTGGCGCCTTCGGCGGCGATCGGCAGCCAGATCGCGGGCGCGACCAGATGCATCGGCACCGAGATCTCGTCCACGGTTGCGCCCATCTTCCTGAACAGATCGGCACCGGCCTTCACCTTGGCGTCGACATCGGCCTCCGAACTCGGCAGGCCAAATCCCTCCCTGACCACGCCGATGCGCAAAGCCCGGACGCCACCGTTGAGCGCCTCGGTATAGTTGGACACTTTCGGCGTGCCTTGCCGCGGATCGAGGCCGTCGGCGCCGGCGAGCACCTCGAGCAGAAGCGCATTATCACGGACGTTACGGGTCATCGGACCGGTATGATCGATGGTGAGCTCGATCGGCATCACGCCGGTATAGGGCACCAGGCCATGCGTTCCCTTCATGCCATAGGTGCCGCTGAATGATGAGGGGATGCGGATCGAGCCGCCCTGATCGCCGCCGATCGCCATGTCGGCCTCGCCGGTCACCACCACGACCGCGCTGCCGGACGACGAGCCGCCGGCCGAATAGCCCATCTTGTGGGGGTTGTGGACGGGGCCGGCGGCGCAGGTGTGGCTGCCGCCGGAAAAACAGAAATACTCGCAATGCGTCTTGCCGACGATGGTGCCGCCGGCATCCAGGATCCGCGTCACGATGGTGGCGTCGGTATCCGGAATGTAGCCTTCGAGCGTCGAGGCGCCGTTCATCATCGGAACGCCGGCGAGGCAGACATTGTCCTTCAGCGCGACCTTCTTGCCGGCGAGCTTGCCGCTCGGCGCGCCCTTGATCTCGGTCTTGACGTACCAGGCATTGTACTTGTTCTCCTCGCCCTCGGGGCGATAGCCGGGCGTCCGCGGATATTTGACCGCCGGCACATAATCCGGCATCGCGTCGACGGCGTCATAGGCCAGGTAATTCGCCTGCATCAGAGCGTCGTAGGATTTGAGCTCCTCCTCACTCATATGCATGCCGAGATCCTCGGCGACGCCGCGCAACTGATCGAGAGTGGGTCGTCTGACTGCCATGGCCTGGTCTCCCTGATATCAGCCCGCTGGATCGGGCTTACGTGGTAATTCCGATGAATTCACCGACAAGGCTCGCATTATGGAGATCATCCGGCTGCACTTCCCGGGTGATCGCGCCCTTCTGGATGATCAGGATACGCTGCGACAGCGCGGCGATGAAATCGAGATTTTGCTCGACCAATATCATCGTGAGACCGCTTTTGTCGCGCAGCCGCAGCAGGGTCTCGACGATCTCATCGATGATCGAGGGCTGAATGCCCTCGGTCGGCTCGTCGAGCAGAACAAGACGCGGCTTGCCGCAGAGACAGCGCGCAATGGCCAAAAGCTGCTGTTCGCCGCCGGATAGCGCGCCGCCGGCGCGATCCAACAGCCGCTTCAGCCGGGGAAATTCCTCGAGCACCGTTGCGATGGTCGCCTGCTCGGCACCGGCCTGCTGCTTGCTGCAGCCCATGCGCAGATTGTCGTAGACCGTCAGCGCCGGGAAGATCTCGCGGCCCTGCGGCACATAGCCGAGCCCGAGCCGGGCGCGACGGTAGGGCTCGGCCGAGGTGACGTCGCCATCGGCGAAATGGACGCGGCCGCCGGTCGCCGGCAGAAATCCCATCAACGCCTTCAACAGTGTCGTCTTGCCCATTCCGTTATGGCCGAGAATTCCGACGAACTCGCCTTCCTTCACGGCGAAGCTGACGCCGTTGAGAATCGGGATCCGGCCATAAGCCGCGCGCAAGCCCTGCACATCGAGCATCATGCGGCCGCCGCCTGTTTGCCGAGATAGATGTCGCGCACCTGCGGATTGCGCATGATGTTCTCCACCGTGTCCTCGACCAGCACGCTGCCCTGATTGAACACGGTAACCTGCTTGGCGATCATGCGGATGAACTGCATGTCGTGCTCGACCACGATGAGCGCCTTGCTGCGGTTGATCTCGCGTACGAGTTCGGCGGTCTTGAAGACCTCGTCATGGGTCATGCCGGCCGCAGGCTCGTCCAGCAGAATGAGCTCGGGATCGGTCGACAGCACGAGCCCGAGTTCGACCCATTGCCGCTGGCCATGCGCGAGCTGGCCGACCAGCCGGTCCGCCACATGGGCCAGGCTGATCCGCTCCAGCATCTCCTCCACGAGTGCGCGGGTTCGCTGCCTTGAATGCATGCGGCTTGCCGCGAGCCAGATGTTCTCGCGTACACTAAGACCGTCGAACACGCTCGGCACCTGGGTCTTGATGCCGATGCCAAGCCGGGCGATCTGGTGCGCATAGGCGCTGGAGATGTCCTGGCCGCGGAACAGCACCTGGCCCTGGCTCGGCGTGAGCTGGCCGGTCAGCATCTTGAAGAAGGTACTTTTTCCCGCGCCGTTCGGTCCGATCAGGCAGCGCAATTCGCCTTCCGCGAGGGTGAAGTCGACGTGACGCACGGCGTGAACGCCGCCGAACTGCATGCCGAGATCGCGGGTTTGCAGAAGTGGCTCTGCCATCGTCCCTACTCCGCCGCGTTCGCTTCAAAGCGTTCGCGTTCCGCGATCCGCCGGCCGCGGAAACGCAACAGCGATTGTCCCCAGTCGGCCAAGGTCGGCACCAACCCTTTCGGGACCAGCAGCACGAACGCGATCAGGATGGTGCCGAGTACCAGCGGCGCATTGGCGAAGATCTTGGCCCACCAGTCCGAACCGCCGCTGGGCTGGTTGGCGCCCAGCGCCGTGCTGAGCCACTGGATGCCGATGCAGCCGACGATCGGACCGATCAAGGTGCCGCGGCCGCCGACGATCACCCAGATGATGATCTGCGCCGACTGCGCCAGCCCGAAGATGGTGGGACTGACGAAATTTCCCCAATTGGCGAACAGGCAGCCGGCGAAACCGGCCAGCGCCCCGCCGATGGTGAAGGTCGCAAGCTTGTAGGCCCGCGGATCATAACCGAGAAGCTCGGCGCGCCGTTCGTTCTCCCGGATACCGACGATGATGCGGCCGAAGCGGCTGGCAAGCAGCAGCCGCAGTCCGAAATAGGTCACGAGCAGCGAGCCGGTCGCAAGATAGAACATGCCTTCGAGATCGATTGCGGCCGTCCTGTCGCCGGGGATGTTGAGCGGCGGAATCCCGGGAATGCCGTTGAAACCGCCGAGCCGCGCCGTGCCGATATGAAATTCCGGGCCGGCCGTGGAATTCACCAAATTGAACAGGATCAGCGTCACCGTCAGCGTGATCACGCCGAGATAGACGTCGCTGATGCGGCCATAGAACATGAAATAGCCGAGCAAGGCCGCGAACGCGGCCGGCAATGCAATCGCCAGCAGCAACGGGACGGTGCTTTCGCCAAAATTGAACATCGCGATCGCGTAGGTATAGGCGCCGAGGCCGAAGAAGGCGGACTGGCCGAAACACAGGATGCCGCCATAGCCCCAGACCAAGGCCAGGCTGAGCGCCAGGATCGCCATCACCATATAGACGGTGAGCTCGAGCACCATATCGAGATCGGCGAATCGGGGCGTCAGAATCATGAAGGCGATGCCGATCACGGCGACCAGCCCGAGGCCGAGAAAATTGAGCGCGCGTCCGTTCACAGCCCCCTCCTGAAGAAGCGGCCGGTGATGCCCTGCGGCAGCAGGCGGATCAGGACGATCGCAGCGGCAAGCAGCGCCACCTCGCCGAACACAGGCGTGGTGGCGAAAGTGGCGATCTGATTGATGGTGCCGAACAGCGCCGAGGCCGACACCGTCCCGCTCAGAATGGCCGCACCGCCTCCGATGACCGTGATGAAGGATTTGGCCACATAGGCCACCCCGATGGTCGGAAACACGCCGGACACCGGCGCCAACACCGCGCCGGCCAGGCCGGACAAGGCCGCGCCGATGCCGAAGGTGACGGCATAGACGCGCGGCGGATTGACGCCCAAAGCCGCGGCCATGTTGGCGTTCTGCATGGTGCCGCGCGCAATCAGGCCGAGGCGCGTCCAGCGCAGCACGGCGAAGATCAGCGCGAGTTCGACCACGGCGACGGCGATGACGAACAGCGTATAGCTGCTGATGCGATAGGCGCCGATCTCGATGCTGCCGAGGGGAGCCGAAATGCCGACGGTCGTGTTGCCGAAGACCGCAGTCGTCAGCCCGACCAGGAACAGGCTGAGGCCCCAGGTCGCGAGCATGGTATCGATCATGCGGCCATAGAGGAAGCGGATGAT
>NZ_JBAURI010001009.1:0-13958 GCF_049581145.1 Bradyrhizobium sp. | reverse complement strand
CCCCCGTTGTCGCTGCACCTGCTGCGCGCGCGGTGGTGCAGGGCTCGCTGATCGCGCAGACCCTGGAACGGCCGCTGCGTCCCGGCGAAGTGTCGCTGGATGAACTGGAACGCGCCTTCCGCACCACCGAGGTCGAGCTCACGCAGCGCTCGGCGCCTGCGCCCGCGCCGGCTCCTGAAGCGATCAAGCCGGCGGCGGCTGAAAAGCCCGCGGCCGAGAAGCCGAAAGAGGCAAAACCCGCCGTCAAGAAGCCGTCGGCTGTGTCCGAGACCGAAGTGCATGAGGCCGACAAGGTCGCCAACCAGTCGATCCGGGTCAATGTCGACACGCTCGAACACCTGATGACCATGGTCTCGGAGCTGGTCTTGACCCGCAACCAGCTTTTGGAGATCTCCCGCCGCAACGAGGACACCGAGTTCAAGGTGCCGTTGCAGCGGCTGTCCAACGTCACCGCCGAGCTGCAGGAAGGCGTCATGAAGACGCGCATGCAGCCGATCGGCAATGCCTGGCAGAAGCTGCCGCGCATCGTGCGCGACCTCTCCGGCGAACTCGGCAAGCAGATCGAGCTCGAGATGCACGGCGCCGACACCGAGCTCGACCGCCAGGTGCTCGATCTGATCAAGGACCCGCTCACCCACATGGTGCGCAACTCCGCCGATCACGGCCTGGAGACGCCGGCCGAGCGCGCCGCCGCCGGCAAGCCCGAGCAGGGCACCATCCGGCTGTCCGCCTATCACGAGGGCGGCCACATCATCATCTGCATCGCCGACAACGGGCGCGGGCTCAACACCGAGCGGATCAAGGCCAAGGCGGTCTCCAGCGGCCTCGTCAGCGAGGCCGAGCTCGACAAGATGACCGAAGCCCAGATCCACAAGTTCATCTTTGCGCCGGGCTTCTCGACCGCCGCCGCCATCACCTCGGTGTCCGGCCGCGGCGTCGGCATGGACGTGGTGCGCACCAATATCGACCAGATCGGCGGCACCATCGACATCAAGTCGGTGGCCGGCGAGGGCTCCTCCGTCACCATCAAGATCCCGCTGACGCTTGCGATCGTTTCGGCCCTGATCGTGGAAGCCGGCGGCGACCGCTTCGCGATTCCGCAATTGGCGGTCGTCGAACTGGTGCGCGCGCGCGCCAATTCCGAGCACCGCATCGAGCGCATCAAGGACACCGCGGTGCTGCGGCTGCGCAACAAGCTATTGCCGCTGATGCACCTGAAGAAGCTCTTGCACATCGACGACGGCTCCTCGTCCGATCCCGAGAACGGCTTCATCGTGGTGACGCAGGTCGGCAGCCAGACCTTCGGCATCGTGGTCGACGGCGTGTTCCACACCGAGGAAATCGTGGTCAAGCCGATGTCGACCAAGCTGCGTCACATCGACATGTTCTCCGGCAATACCATCCTGGGCGACGGCGCCGTCATCATGATCATCGACCCGAACGGCATCGCCAAGGCGCTCGGCGCCGCCGGCAATGCCGTCCACGAAATCGCCGACGAGCATGCCAGCCATCACGCGCATTCCGGCGAGCAGACCACCTCGCTGCTGGTGTTCCGCGCCGGTTCCGCCCAGCCGAAGGCGGTGCCGTTGGCGCTGGTCACCCGCCTGGAGGAGATCGCCGCCGACAAGATCGAGCTCTCGAACGGCCGCTACATGGTGCAGTACCGCGACCAGCTGATGCCGCTGGTGCAGATGGAAGGCGTCGAGGTCAAGACCTCCGGCGCCCAGCCGATCCTGGTGTTCGCCGACGACAAGCGCTCGATGGGGCTGGTGGTCGACGAGATCATCGACATCGTCGAGGAGCGGCTCAACATCGAGGTCGCCGGCGCCAAGCCGGGCATCCTCGGCTCGGCCGTGATCAAGGGCCTGGCCACCGAGGTGATCGATGTCGGCCACTTCCTGCCGATGGCGTTCGCCGACTGGTTCACCCGCAAGGAGATGAGCCCGTCCGCGACCGCGCAATCGGTGCTGCTGGTCGACGACAGCGCGTTCTTCCGCAACATGCTGGCGCCGGTGCTCAAGGCCGCCGGCTACAAGGTGCGGGTCGCCCCCAACGCGCAGGAGGGGCTCGCCGCGCTGCGCTCGGGGCAGAAGTTCAATGTGGTGCTGACCGACATCGAGATGCCCGACATGAACGGATTCGAGTTCGCCGAGAGCATCCGCGCCGACCAGCATCTGAGCCAGATGCCGATCATCGCGCTGTCCTCGCTGGTGTCGCCGGCGGCGATCGAGCGCGGCCGGCAGGCCGGCTTCCACGATTACGTCGCCAAGTTCGATCGTCCCGGCCTGATCGCGGCGCTGAAAGAGCAGACCCACGACGTCGACCAGGCGGCCTAAGGAGAGCATGCGATGACCAGCAAGACGCAAACCGGCGAGGGCCAGATGGCCGAATACGTCACCGCGGTGATCGGCGGACAGCTGTTCGGGCTGCCGATCTCGCGGGTGCAGGACGTGTTCATGCCGGAACGGCTGACCCGGGTGCCGCTGTCCTCCCAGGAGATCGCGGGCGTGCTCAATCTGCGCGGCCGCATCGTCACCGTGGTCGACATGCGCGCCCGCCTCGGGCTGCCCAAGAACGACGACGGCAAGCCGCCGATGGCGGTCGGCGTCGACCTGCGCGGCGAATCCTACGGCCTGCTGATCGACCATATCGGCGAGGTGCTGCGGCTGCCCGACGACGGCCGCGAGGAAAACCCCGTCAACCTCGATCCCCGCATGGCCAAGCTCGCCGGCGGCGTCCATCGCCTCGACGGACACCTCATGGTCGTCCTCGATGTCGATCGTGTTCTCGAACTCGCGACGGCTGCAAAGGCCGCATGATGCCGCGCGACGGCAGATGATGACCAATGGAAATATCCCAAGCGGGATCTTGAGAGGCTGAAATGAGAACATGTCTGGTGGTCGACGACTCGAGCGTCATTCGCAAGGTCGCACGGCGCATCCTGGAAGGCCTGGATTTCCAGATCGTCGAAGCCGAGGACGGTGCGAAGGCGCTGGAGGTCTGCAAGCATGCGCTGCCGGACGCGATCCTGCTCGACTGGAACATGCCGAACATGGACGGCTACGAATTCCTGGGCAATCTGCGCCGCATGCCCGGCGGCGATGCGCCCAAAGTGGTGTTCTGCACCACCGAGAACGACGTCGCACATATTGCCCGCGCCCTTCACGCAGGCGCCAATGAATACATCATGAAGCCGTTCGACAAGGACATCGTCACGGCAAAGTTCCAGGAAGTGGGCCTGATCTGACCGGCCGCTTCGATCCGGTGGCTCAATGGCTGTCGGCGTTTGATTTCTGTATTGCCGCTTGAGCCTTTGGTGAACAATGACTGTCGCGTTGGCAAGCTCCTCTCCCCCGAAGGCAACACGGCAAGAGCCGTTGCGTGTAATGGTGGTCGACGACTCCGTCGTCATCAGGGGATTGATCTCTCGCTGGATCGCCTCCGAGCCGGACATGGTGGTCGCGGCCTCGCTGCGGACCGGGCTCGAAGCCGTCAACCAGCTCGATCGCGTCAGGCCCGACGTCGCCGTCCTTGATATCGAAATGCCGGAACTCGACGGCATTTCCGCGCTGCCGCAGTTGCTGGCGAAAAAGCGCGACCTTATCATCATCATGGCCTCGACTCTGACCCGGCGCAACGCCGAGATCAGCTTCAAGGCGCTTTCGCTCGGGGCGTCCGACTACATTCCGAAACCGGAAACCACCCGCGAGCCGCACGCCGCCGACATCTTCCGCCACGACCTGATCCAGAAGATCCGTTCGCTGGGGGCCAAGCTGCGCCGGTCGGCCCCGGCTCCGACCAGCCCGGCACTGCCGCCGACATCGTCGCAGGCAACCGACAGGCCCGTGTCGCCGCGGCCGGTGCCGGCCGCGCAGCCTCAATTGGCGCAGCGTGCCTTCGGCCGCCAGGCGCCACGCGTGCTTCTGATCGGTTCATCAACCGGCGGTCCACAAGCCCTGATGGCGCTGGTCACCGAACTCGGTCCGGTGATCGATCGTTTCCCGGTGCTGATCACCCAGCATATGCCGCCGACCTTTACCACGATCCTGGCGGAGCATCTGGCGCGCTCGAGCCACAGGCCGGCGCATGAAGCCATCGATGGCGAGATCATCAAGCCGGGGCAGATCTATCTGGCGCCCGGTGGCCGTCACATGCGCGTGGTGCGCCATGGTGTGGACGCGACGATCGCGCTCGATGACGGTCCGCCGGTCAATTTCTGTAAACCCGCCGTCGATCCGATGTTCACCTCGGCCACCGAAGTCTGGCAGGCTGCCACGCTCGCGGTGGTGCTGACCGGCATGGGCTCGGACGGGATGCGCGGCGGCAAGGAGGTCGTCGCTGCGGGCGGCAGCGTGATCGCCCAGGACGAAGCCACCAGCGTGGTCTGGGGAATGCCAGGTGCTGCCGCTCATGCCGGCATCTGCGCCGCCATTCTGCCGCTCAACCAGATCGCGGCGAAACTGGTCCGGTTGTTCGCGGGAGACCGCTCGTGACGCCTTTGGACTATGAGTATCTGCGCAAGCTCCTGAAAGAGCGTTCCGGTCTCGATCTGTCAGCCGACAAGCAATATCTGGTCGAAAGCCGGCTGGTGCCGCTGGCGCGCAAGTCCGGTCTCGCCGGGATCCCCGATCTGGTGCAAAAGATCAGAAGCGGGGCGGAGGCGCTGACGTCGGAGGTGGTCGAGGCCATGACCACCAACGAGACATTCTTTTTCCGCGACAAGATTCCGTTCGATCATCTGCGCGACACGGTGCTGCCCGTCCTGCTGCAGGCGCGCGCAAACCGCCGCGCCTTGCGGATCTGGTCGGCGGCGTCCTCCACCGGGCAGGAACCGTATTCGATCGCGATGTGCCTGAAGGAAAAGGCTCAGGCACTGGCCGGCTGGCGGATCGAGATCGTCGCCACCGACCTGTCGCAGGAAGTGCTGGAGAAATCCCGGGCCGGGATCTACAGCCAGTTCGAGGTGCAGCGCGGCCTGCCGATCCAGTTGCTGGTGAAGCATTTCACCCAATTGGGCGAGGTCTGGCAGCTCAATGCCGATATCCGCGGCATGGTCCAGCATCGCCAGCTCAACCTGTTGCAGGACTTCTCCCATCTGGGCAAGTTCGACGTGATCTTCTGCCGGAACGTGCTGATCTATTTCGATCAGGACACCAAGGCCAGTATCTTCGAACGGATATCAAGGGTGCTCGAACCCGACGGCATGTTGATGCTGGGCGCGGCCGAATCGGTGGTCGGCATATCGGACGCGTTCAGGCCGTATCCCGACAGACGCGGGCTCTACCAGCCGAATCTCGCGCGCGCCAATGTGAGCGCCGGATCGCACGGGCTGAGGGTGGTCGCGGCGCGCTGAGGCTCCGCCAAGCGCCCTGGGAATCAAAGAATGGCGTGCGGCAGGAAGCGGGAGCTGTTGCCGGTGATCGGGCTCGCGTCCTCGCGGATCGACAGCCCGCAGGGCGTGTGATCGACCAGCCAACTGCCGATGACCGGATATTGCCGCGCGAAACTCCGCAAGCTCGCGAACGCCTGCCGAACGAAACCCTCCGCCCCATAGGGCCCGTCTTGCGCGGCGAAGGGCGCGCCCTCGCTGATCAGCGTGACATTGGCGCCTTCGCGTGAATAGAGCGGCTTGCGCACGAAAGAGGCGCCAAGCTCGCTGGCCCGCGGGTCGTCCTCGAAGAACGCGGCCAAGAGATTGGGATGCCCGGGAAACATCTCCCACAACAGGGGCAGGATGCCCTTGTTGGAGAGCACGGCCTTCCATGGCGGCTCGATCCAGCGCGTCGGCGCTTCCTTGAGCTTCGCGCCGAATGCGTCGCGGAACATCCATTCCCAGGGGTAGAGCTTGAAGGCGAGCTCGATGTCGCGATTGTCGAGATCGACGAAGCCGCCTTGTTCGCGCCAACCGATCTCCTCGATGTCGATCAGCGTAGTCGCGAGACCGGCCTGGGCTGCGGTGTCCGCGAGATAGGCGAGCGTGCCGGCGTCCTCGGGATGTCCGGTCGTGCCGGTGAGATGCAACGGACGGCCGCCGCCGAGCTTTGTCCAGGCCTCGATCAGGCGCTCATGGATCGAGTTGAACTGATCCGCGGCGTCCGGGATGATCCGTCGTTCGGTGGCCTGCTCGAGCCATGACCACTGAAACACCGCGGCCTCGAAGATCGAGGTCGGGGTGTCGGCGTTATATTCCAGAAGCTTTGCTGGGCCTTGGCCGTCGAAACTCAGGTCCAGCCGGCCGTATAGGCTGCCATCATCGCGGTGCCAGCTGGCCGCGATCAAGGGCCAGAACGCTTGCGGGATCTTCAGTCGCTCGAGATACTGTTCGTCGTTGACGGCGCGGCCGACCAGTTCGAGGCACATCGCCTCGATTTCGCCGGTCGGGGCTTCGATCTTCTGCTCGATCTCTTCCAGCGTGAACGCATAATAGGCGCGCTCGTCCCAGTAGCGTTCGCCATCGATGGTGTGGAAATCAAAGCCGCAGGCTTCGGCGGTGCTACGCCAGTCGTCACGCTCGCGGCAGTCGATGCGTTGCATGCCTCGGACCTAGCCGCCGGCGTGGCCGTGACCATGTCCGTGAACGTGATGCATCGTGCGGCCGAAGCCGCCATGGATCGCGCGGCAAAAAGGCTTCTCCGGGCCAGCCTCCAGCGTGAAGCCCGGGCCGCAATGGTCCGGTCGCGCAAAACCCATGGAGACCGCGCCGATCGCGGCGCTTCCCATCATTGTCAGCACGACACGACGCGAACGTTTCATAAGCAGCCCCCAACAGATCAAGCACGATTACCCAAACAGATAATTCTCGCTGAACGGAACCCAGTCTGGCAAGCCAAACGCGGTGATTTCAGGGCAACGTGCCGGTAAACGCGTCAACTCCGCGCCGAAAAGCCGAAGGCGGCGCGGCAAACGAGCCGAAGCCGCCGCGAGGCGAGGCGCCTCACTGAAACGATCAAGCAAGCGGTGTTCGACAAGGTCAACCGGCCGCAGGTCGCTTCCGTCAGTTGGGGAAAAAAATTCTGGACAGAAGACGGCCGCGACGCCATGCAAGCGGTTCTCGCCGACGCGCACAGGCACGATGTCAGCGTGTTGTTTGCCGCCGGCGATGAACGGAAGAACGGCACCAGCGCTGCGGCGCCGCCTTGGGCAGCGCCGATTGCGATGGCGAATGCCGCGAACCGCTCGGTTTCGTCAATCCCGCGCTCTACGCCAATCGCGCGCTCTTTCGCGCGATCAATCCGGGCAACAACCGCGTCGCCGGAAAAGGCTTTGACGCCGGTCCCGCCTGGAACGCCTGCAGCGGGCTGGGTGTGCCCAAAGGCTATGACATCATCGCGGCGCTCGCCGCGGTGCCGGTGGCGTAGGTTTCGGCTCCGGGTCCCGAAAACAAAAACCCCGCCATTTGCGGCGGGGTCCAGTCTGGGAGGAGCGAGCCGACCGGCTCGCGGGTAGAACCCTTGAAGTAGAATCCTGGAGCTGAAATCCCTTGGATCAGGCGGGAATGCGCTCGTCCTGATCGTGCGGTTCGCGCAGCACATAGCCGCGGCCCCAGACGGTTTCGATGAAGTTGCGGCCTTCGGACGCGTTGGCGAGCTTCTTGCGCAGCTTGCAGATGAAGACGTCGATGATCTTCAATTCCGGCTCGTCCATGCCGCCATAGAGATGATTCAGGAACATTTCCTTGGTCAGCGTGGTGCCCTTGCGCAAGGACAACAGCTCCAGCATCTGGTATTCCTTGCCGGTCAGATGCACGCGCTGGCCGCCGACCTCGACCGTCTTGGTATCGAGATTGACCACGAGATCGCCGGTCTGGATCACCGACTGGGCATGGCCCTTGGACCGGCGCACGATCGCGTGGATGCGGGCAACCAGCTCGTCCTTGTGGAAGGGCTTCGTCATGTAGTCGTCGGCGCCGACGCCGAGGCCTTTGACCTTGTCCTCGATGCCGGCCAGGCCGGAGAGGATCAGGATCGGAGTCTTGATCTTGGAGACCCGCAGCTGCTTGAGCACGTCGTAGCCGGACATGTCGGGCAGGTTGAGGTCGAGCAGGATAATGTCGTAATCGTATAATTTGCCGAGATCGACGCCCTCTTCGCCAAGGTCCGTCGTATAGACGTTGAAGCTCTCGGACTTCAGCATCAGTTCGATCGACTGCGCGACGGCGCTATCATCTTCAATCAGCAAAACGCGCATGCCAGTTCCCCATAGTCGCCGCTCCGGGCGTCAGGTCGGCCGCACCTGCGGCACTCAAAACGCCTTTGAACAACTGATTCGGATCCTGACGATACATGGTTAACAAAAACTGATTTATGTCCGCAAGCTCTTTAAGTGCAATTTTTCGCGAATCGCCCTAAGATATTGCATGCAAGCAGTTTTTCGTACCAATTCCCGTTCAAGATCCACATTAAGAGTCAAATCTAACCGACTCTCGCGACTCAACTGTTCATGGCGAAGCAGCCGAGCGGTTTCAGTCACCCAAAGACAAGTGACGCAATGATTAACGACGCGGGTAAACACGAAGTTAAGCCTGGGCTGGAAATGCGCCGAAACTTAAGGTTTTCGCAATGAAAGCCATTTCGCGATGAAAGCCTTTTCCCAATGAAGGCCTTTTTCCAATGAAAGCGCTGGCCGAGCAAATCAACGACATCGACGGCATCAATATATATGGCCGGGTGGTCGGTGTCCGCGGTTTGATGGTCGAGATCGCAGGACCGATCCACGCGATGTCGGTCGGCGCGCGAATCGTGATCGATACCGGCAGCAACCGCTTCATTCCCTGCGAAGTCATTGGTTTTTCCGGCAATAATGCGGTGGTGATGCCGTTCGCCGGCCTCGAAGGCGTGCGGCGGGGCTGCCGCGCGGTGATTGCCAATTCGGCAAGCCAGGTGCGGCCGTCGCCGGCCTGGCTCGGCCGTGTCCTCAATGCCATGGGTGAGCCCATCGACGGCAAGGGGCCACTGCCGCAAGGGCCGTCCCCGATGCCGTTTCGCAATGCGCCGCCGCCGGCGCATTCGCGCCAACGCGTCGGCCGCCCGCTCGACCTTGGCGTCCGTGCGCTCAACACCTTCCTGACCTGCTGCCGCGGTCAGCGGCTCGGCATTTTTGCCGGCTCCGGCGTCGGCAAATCGGTGCTGCTGTCGATGCTGGCGCGCAATGTCGATGCCGATATCACGGTGATCGGCCTGGTCGGAGAACGCGGCCGCGAGGTGCAGGAATTCCTGCAGGACGATCTCGGCGACCAAGGCCTGGCGCGCTCGGTGGTGGTGGTCGCGACCTCGGACGAGCCGGCCTTGATGCGGCGCCAGGCGGCGTACCTCACGCTCGCGATCGCGGAATATTTCCGCAATGACGACAAGGACGTGCTGTGCCTGATGGATTCGGTGACGCGCTTTGCCATGGCGCAGCGCGAAATCGGTCTTTCGGCCGGCGAGCCGCCGACCGCCAAGGGTTATACGCCGACCGTGTTCACGGAATTGCCGAAACTGCTCGAGCGCGCCGGGCCCGGCGCGGGTAAGGGGACCATCACCGCCATCTTTACGGTTCTGGTCGACGGCGATGACCATAACGAGCCGATCGCGGACGCGGTCCGCGGCATCCTCGACGGCCATATCGTGATGGAGCGGGCGATCGCCGAGCGCGGCCGCTACCCGGCCGTCAATATCCTCAAATCGGTGTCCCGGACCATGCCGAAATCGGCCGATCCGAAGTTTTTGCCGGTGATTCAGCGCGGGCGGCGGGTGATGGCAACCTATGCCGACATGGAGGAGCTGATCCGGCTGGGGGCCTACCGGGCCGGTTCCAGTCCCGAAGTCGACGAGGCGATCCGGCTGCACGATCCACTGGAGGCATTCCTGCGCCAGGCCAAGGACGAGGTGTCCAATTTGGCCGACGGATACCGCCGGCTCGAGCAGATCGTCGGGCGTTTGGAAACGGAACGCTAACTTTGTCGAGCCATGATCCGCGGCAGACGATGATAAATGCCGGTTTAACCCGCGAGGAAGCCGGCCCCGTCCCGCGTTCAGGTTGGGACTTCTGGGGAGTATGAGTCGATGAAGTCACGTGATACGCTGATCCGCCTGAAGAAGTTTCAGGTCGACGAGAAGCGCCGCAGGGTCGCCCAGATCGAGGGCATGATAGCCGACTTCCAGCGCATGTCGGTTGACCTTGAGCGCGAAATCCTCAACGAGCAGGAGCGCGCCGGGATCAACGATCCCGCGCACTTCGCCTATCCGACCTATGCCAAGGCCGCGATCCAGCGCCGTGAAAATCTGACCCGCTCGGCCGACGAGCTGCGCATCCAGCTCGAAGACGCCAAGGCCCTGCTAGCGGAGGCCTTCGAGGAGCTGAAGAAGGTCGAGCTGCTCGACGAACGCGACCAGGCGCGCGAGCGCGCCGAGGAGAGCGCCCGCGAACAGGCCGATCTCGACAGTATCGGCTTGATGCGCGCGCGTCTTGGGGTGATCGTGTGACGGCTCCACGACTCCAACCTGCTTGAGCCCGCAACAAGCCCGGCCCACAAGGTCCGGGCTTTTTCTTGCCGGGCGTTCTGACCGGTGCTCCAGGCAGGGTGGTCGGACAGCGGGTCCGGATTTCCGTGTGTGCTACAAGCCGCCGCACCCAAGGGCCTTTTCGGTCCCGATCGCACCCGGACGCGGGCCTGCTTTTGTTTTGGAAGCATTTTTCAAGGTGCAGCGCGGACGGCCCTCGCAGGAAAGCGCCCTCGCGGCGACTTGGTAGACCGGTCTGGCGCAGGCTATGCTACGACAGGTCTTAACCGCGGTCGCGGTGTGTGCGAGAGCGATGGGGGCATCGCGGTTTTTTGGGGACGCTGAATGCTGACGCCGGCTGAATTGGTCTGGCTGATCGCCGCTGTCGCGAAGGGGGATCAGGTCGCTTTTGAGCGCCTTTACGCCGCAACGCGCGCGAAACTCTATGGCGTGGTGCTTCGTATCTTGCGGCGACAGGATCTCGCAGAGGAGGTCGTTCAGGAGACCTACGTCAAGATCTGGAACAGCGCCGGCCAGTTCAACCCGGGACTGTCGTCGCCGATCACATGGATGGCGTCCATCGCCCGCAATCGCGCCATCGATGTGGTGCGCAAGCGAAGCGAGACCTCGATCGAAGAGGAGCCGGCCGCGATGGAAGTCGCGGCCGACAGTCCGGATCCGCTGGCGCGTCGGGAAATGACCGAAGAGCTCAAGCGCCTGCTCGAATGCGTCGGCCGCCTGGAGCCGGATCGCCAGAAGCTTGTCCTGTTGGCCTACTACAACGGCTGGAGCAGGGAGCAATTGGCGGAGAAGTTCGGGACTCCGGTCAATACGGTGAAGACGTGGCTGCGGCGCAGCATGCTGGATATTCGTGAGTGCCTTGGGCTTTAGGCATCCTGGACTTTGGAAGATCTTGGACTTTGGAAGATCTTGGACTGTGAGATCATGGACGACGACGAAGATCATATTGCGTTCGCGGCCGAATATGCCCTTGGCACCCTCGACGCCGATGAGCGCGCGCAAGCCGAAACCATGATGTCCGTCGACCAGGACTTCACGGCGATCGTGCGGGCCTGGGAGTACAGGCTCGGCGTGCTGAACCAGATGGTGGGCGCGGTCGAGCCGCGGCCAGAACTCTGGGAGCGGATTCAGGCCGCGGCGGGCCTTGCCGAACCGCAACAACCCATCGTCCTGCCGGCGCCGCCGCCGCCGCCCCCACCGCCGCCGGAGCAAGTCATCGCACCAGCCACGCCGGTGGCCGACAACAGCGTTGTCTTGCTGTCGAGCCAGGCCAGGCGTTGGCGCGGTGTCGCCCGGCTGACTTCGGCGCTCGCAGCGGCGCTGGTCGCCATGATCGGCCTTGAGCTCTTTGCGCCCGATCTGTTGCCTGATGCGCTCCGTCCCAAGCCAAGAACCCGGGTCGTCGAGGTGAAGACTCCGGCGCCGACCCCGGTCCCCTCGGCGCAATATGTCGCCTTGCTGCAAGGCCAGGGCGGCATGCCCGCCTTCATCCTGACCGTCGACGGCGCGACCAAGACCTTCACGGTGCGCAAGATCGGCGCAAGTTCTCCTGAACCCGGCAAGAGCTATGAGCTGTGGCTGATCTCCGACAAGCTGCCGCGGCCACGCTCGCTCGGCATCATCGGCAGTGGCGACTTCACCACGCGACCGGTGCTGGCGTCCTACGATACCGACGTCATCAACAATGCCACCTATGCGGTGACGATCGAACAGGCCGGCGGATCCCCCGATGGCGTGCCGCACTCTGCGCCGGTGTTTGCCGGCAGGCTGATCCAGACGGTGCCGCCGGCTTAGTCGCGCGAGGCGCGCAGGCAATCCGTACAAAAAGACCCCCCAAAGAGAAAACGCCCGTGGGGAGCGGGCGTTTTCGGTAGTCGACTTGGGGTTTGGGTCGTCTACATATCCACGCAGCGACTTTGGGGGGCTGGTAAAGCGCCGCGTGAATTCCTGAATTCCTCTATCGCAACTCCTCTATCGGACCGTCATCGCGTCCGAACTGCTGACCGTCATCGGCTTGCCCGCCTTGATGACGCGTGCCGTCTGTGTGTAACCGTCGTCAGAAGTCGTGCGCGCCGAAATGCCGAGGCCAGCCACTGCGATGCCAGCGACCAACGCCACAACCACAATCTTCAGATGGGTCGAGCGATCTGCGCTGTAGATCGAATGGTTCACGGAAGCCTCCTGCCCGTCGTCCTTCTCGCTTCATTCGTCGAACTGGGTCTCACGCCGGTTCAACGTCTCGCACGACCAAACGTGGGGATCGACCCGTTCGTTCCAAAGGGCTGATCACAAGTCGGTGAAAAGACTTGAAGATCCGCGATCAAAAACTGACGCAATATATAAATAGATGAATAATTTCAATACATTGATATGTATTTAGGCTGTTTGGCCGAAAATTGGCGGCTTCGCCGCCAAGAACCAGAAATCGTTTGCCTGTGGCGGAAAAGCACAGGCGGCTAAGTGCTTCGTCCTACACGCTTCCTACCGTCTTCAGCCGGGCGCGCGGATGGATTTCGGCCTGCGACAGCACCGTGGTTTGCGCCCGGAAGCGCTCCACCAGCGAGCGGACGAAGGGACGGATCGCCGCCGACGTCACCAGCACGGGGGCCTCGCCCTCGCGCGCGGCCCGCTCGAAACCGTCGCGCACCGCCGTCATGAACTCGGACAATTTCGACGGCTGCATCGCAAGGCTGCGTTCCTCGCCCTGGCCGACCAGCGATTCGGCGAAGGCCTGCTCCCATTTCGCCGACAGCGCGATCAGCGGCAGATAGCCCATATGGGAGGTATTTTGCGAGCAGATCTGCCGCGCCAGCCGGGCGCGAACGTGCTCGACCATGGTCGCCGGATTGCGCGAGAAGGCCAGCGCGTCGGCGATGCCCTCGAGAATGGTGGAGAGATCGCGGATCGAGATGCGCTCGGCCAGCAAGAGCTGCAGCACGCGCTGGATGCCCGAGATCGTGACGTGAGCCGGCACGATGTCCTTGATCAGTTCGCCCTGCTCCTTCGGCAGCTCCTTCAAAAGCTTCTGCACCTCGCCATAGGACAACAGGTCCGACATGTTGGCCTTGAGCAGCTCGGTGAGATGGGTCGACAGCACGGTCGCGGCATCGACCACGGTATAGCCCTTCAGCGAGGCTTCTTCCTTCAGGTTGGCGTCGACCCAGGTCGCCGGCAGACCGAAGGTCGGCTCGGTGGTGTGAATACCGGGTACGGCGACCTGGCCGCCGCCGGGGTCCATGACCATGAACTGGTTGGGCCAGATCTTGCCGGTGCCGGCGTCGACTTCCTTGATCTTGATGACATAGGTGTTGGCTTCGAGCTGCACGTTGTCGAGGATGCGCACCGCCGGCATCACGAATCCCATCTCGATCGCCAGCGAACGGCGCAGCGCCTTGATCTGCTCGGTCAGACGGTCGGTGCCGTCGGGGCCGTTGACCAGCGGCAGCAGCGCGTAGC
>NZ_JBAURI010001008.1:0-1517 GCF_049581145.1 Bradyrhizobium sp. | reverse complement strand
CTTGGTCACCATGGCGTGGAACATCAAGCGGATGTTCGCCCTCAGCACCGTTTGAGCCGCCCACGACGGCGGATGAGACCGATTAGGCGGATGATGGGAATAAGGAATAAGTCCGACAGGCTGCTAGAGCCAGCTAGCTCTTGGTGGCGCGAAGCCACGGCGTCACAGTGACATCGTGGGCCGGCTCGAGCATCCGGGCGGCGCCAGGCTTCAGCGCATGGGCTGCGAGAATATCTTGCGGCGAACGCCCGGGCACGCCCGGGAAGCATGGCTTGCCGCCGGGCAGCCGCACCCCTGGCGCCTGCGACAGCCAGAACGTGTCATAGCGGTCCATGAACATCGCGAACACATCCGGGCCGCCAATGATGGCCACGGTTCCGGACGTGACGCCGGCAAACGCGCAGGCGTCCTCGAAACGCGCGCCGGACGGGTTCCACAGGATCGCTTTCGGATTGTCCGGATCCGGCGCCAGCGCGGCGACCGCGTGGGTCACGATGATCCGATTTCGCATCGGTGCGTTCGGCTGCTGTTCCTGGGAATGGCGGCCGTGCACGATCAGGTCGGCGCGGTCGAGCGCCGCGGTGAAGAAGCGCTCGTCGCCTTTGAACTTCAGCACATCCGGCATGACGCGGTCGGCGCCGGCGAGCATACCGTCCGCCGACACGATGACGTAGCCCTCGATGGTCAGATCCGCCATTGCGGGCGGCGATTATTCCGAGACCGTGGTGACGACGCTGGAGACCGGACGCTGGCTCACCGTCGGCAGCTTTTCGTCCTTGAGGAATTCCTCGTCATATTGCGGCAGCGATTGCACCGGCGCCTTGGCGCGCATCGCCACCACCTTGTAGCCTTCCGTCTTCAGGCGACGCAGCAGCGCGGGCAGGGCTTCGGCGGTGTGCTTGTGGAAGTCATGCATCAGGATGATGCCCTTGCCGAGCTTGTCGAGCTTCTTGAAGGTGACGTCGATGACCTGCTGGGCGTTCTTCGCCTTGAAGTCGAAGGAATCAAGATCGCAGGAGAAGATCGCGATGTCGCGGGTGCCGAGATAGGTGACCATCGAGGGCGCATGTTGCAGGTCCGGGAAGCGGAAGAACGGCGCGGGCGACACGCCGCCGAGCGCCCACTTCACCGCGCTGATGCCCTTCTCGATCTCGTCCTTGCGCTGATCGTCGGTCAGCTTCTTGTCGTTCAGGTTGGCATGCGACCAAGTATGCGTGCCGACGGTGTGGCCGGCGGCGTAAACCTGCTTGAGGATTTCCGGATAATAGGTCGCATGCTTGCCGATCGAGAAGAAGATGCCGGTCGTGCATTCTTCGGCGAGCGACTTCAGGACCGACGGCGTGTTCACAACCCAGGGACCGTCATCGAACGTCAGCACGACTTCATGGTCGCGCAGGAAATCGAGATCCTTGAAGTGCTCGAAACCGAATCCCGGGCCCCCGGTGGTGTCGATCTCGACGGTACGGGCGACCCCGAGCGCGTCGGGATTGGTGCAGGGCGCTCTTGCGGGCTGGACC
>NZ_JBAURI010001007.1:0-6455 GCF_049581145.1 Bradyrhizobium sp. | reverse complement strand
GCTCTTCCAGCCCAACTGGTCCGGCAAAATGTCCGTCCTCATCGCCGCCGCTTTTCTGTGGCCGATCTGAGGGAAGCCGGCCGATTGCAAGCAGGAGATGAACTTTGCGTGGCGTAGTATTGATGAGCGTGCTTGCGGCGATGTTGGGGATGGCGGCGCCGGCTGCCTTCGCGCAGACCGCCCGAAGCGGACCTGCGACCACGGCAACCATTCCCGGAGAAGGAGGCAAGGTCCAGGAATCGAACGAGTGGACGGTCGGTATCGCCGGCGGGCTGCTCGAAGGCACCAACATTCGTTTCGCGGCCGAAATGGCCAAGGTGCTGGACGATAGACCCAGGCTGCGGGTGCTGCCGATCGTCACTTACGGAGCGCTCGGCAATGTCGAGGACCTGCTCTACGTCAAGGGCGTCGATGTCACGATCACCTCGGCCGACGTGCTCGACGAATATCTCCGCAACGGAACGCTCGCCCATATCAAGGACCGGATTCGCTTCATCTGTAAGTTCTACATCAATGAGGTGCACATCTACGTTCGCCCCGAGATCAGGACACTGGAGGATCTCAACGGCAAGAAGGTGAGCTTCAACACCGTGGGGAGCGCGGCGAACCTGACCGGCGGCATTCTTTTCGATCGCCTTCACATCAATGCGCAACGAGTCTTCATCAACAACTCGATCGCACTCGAAAAGATGCGGACCGGCGAAATCGCGGGTGTCGTCCATGTCACCGGCAAGCCGACCGATCTGTTCACGAAGTTCAAGCCGGAGCCTGGATTCCACTTCCTGGCGGTGCCATTTTCGAAGGACCTGCTGGACTATTATGTCCCGACCCAATTGACGTCGGCGGACTATCCCAATCTGATCCCACCCGGCCAGTCCGTGGACACGATCGGAGTGCCGCAGGTGCTGGCGGTGTATAATTGGCCGCAAAACACCGAGCATTACCGCCGTGTCGCCCGTTTCGTGGAATATTTCTTCGATCGGTTCAACCAGTTCCAGAAGCCGCCGTTCCATCCCAAATGGAAGGAGATCAGCCTGTCCTCGTCGCTTCCCGGCTGGACCAGGTTTCGCGCCTCGGAAGAGCTGCTGGCAAAGCCGCCAAAAGCCGAGCAGCCCGATCGATTGGAGGCTCCAACCGATAGCGGAGAGCAGGACAGTCCGGACTTGCTGAATCGGTTTGGCAACTGGCCGGCGACGACTCCGCTCGCGAGATAAATGGATCCAGGACCTCTTGGCGCCGTGTCATCGAGATCGATCAAACGTCGCTCCGGCCCTGGGCGAGCGATCCGGTGAAACCCGGCATATCGTGCAAGGCTTGATCTCTGGCGTGCGCTGCGCCGCCGTCATTCCGGGCGGGCTCTGGAGCGAACCCGGAATCCATGACCACCGGCCGGAGTTAAGCGATGCAGCCGTCGTCCGTCCGCCAAAGACGTCCCGGTGCGCGTCGCCAGCATATGCGGCCGCCGCCCGAGCGGCGCCTCGGCTATTTATGGTCTGCCTGGGCTTGCGCCGACTTGTGCGCCTCGTGGTGGCCGATCGCGCAACCGGCGGCTGCTCCGACCTTGCCGTGTCCGGCCATGTGGCCGGCAACGCCGCCCACGATGGCTCCCTTGATGCATCCCTTGGCGTCCGCCGCGGCGCCGAAGCCCAGCGCTATCGCAGCCACGCCGGCCGCCATGATGATCCGTTTCATGATTGATCTCCGATCGTTGATGTCGGCATGACAACCGCGGCGGAGAAGGTCTGTTCCGTGACGGAAAGTGGAAACGGCAGACCTGCAGTAGGTAGACCTGCAGCATTTGAGCGATCCGATCATAGCTGAAGCGGCGGTCGCGAGTGACCGCCAAAAGCCGAGCGGCAACCAGCTTGCTCAGGTGATCGCTCGGTGTCGAGCGAGAGACATTGGCGCAGTACGAAAGCTCCGTGGCGCTGTCAGGGACTGGATAAGGGCGCAAAGCATGGTCGCTCGCGCAGTGTCAGCTAACAGCCCCGGCAGATGCTCCGCATCACGCTCTCGAGCCCATTCTCGCTGCGCACGGTTTCAATATAGCTCATGGTGTCTCTGGAGATGATCCAATCGCCGATCTGAAAAACACCGGCGCAACAAACTTCAGGTCCTTGCCGGTGACCCCCGGAGGAGCCGGGGGAAACGGTTGAGCGCTCCTGATCATTTCCAGCGCGGCCTTATCGAGCGCCGGGACGCCGCCTGCACTCAGGATATCAGTGGATATCAATTTGCCGGCGCGATCGAGGATGAAGGCCACCCTTACCGAGCCGTCTTTACCAATTGCTTCGAGCGGAAAATGCTTATGCGCTTCCAACTGGACGACAATTTGCCGTTTCCATGCGTTCGTCGTGTCCGATTGCGCCCAGCACGGGGAGGCAACGATGCAAAGCAACAGGCAAGCACGCCACATCCATTCCCGTCGCCCGACCATGACATCCCCCGGCGGGCAAAGATGCCCATGATGAACGACCCTATCAATCCCAGGTTTAGCTGATCAAGAAATTTTACCTAAACCATGGATTCAAGATGGCGGGTTACGCCATCGCTGCGAGGTCATCGGCGGATCACGATCCGCCCTGCGGACCATACATACGACTTCCCGATCGGCCATTCGTCCCGCTACAATCGGGCCCGTGGCCCCTCGACTTCGCCTTCCGGACAAGAGAAGGTTTCGAGGGAATGCCGCGAGGCCCCGGGAGGACGAAATGGCCGCCGTCATCAACGAACCGCTGTCGCGCCATGCCTTGGCGTTCGTGCTTGCGGGCGGCCGCGGCAGCCGGCTTCTGGAACTGACCGACCGGCGCGCCAAGCCGGCGGTTTATTTCGGCGGGAAATCCCGCATCATCGACTTTGCGCTGTCGAATGCGGTGAACTCGGGCATCCGCCGGATCGCGGTTGCGACGCAATACAAGGCGCACAGCCTGATCCGGCATCTGCAGATGGGCTGGAACTTCTTCCGGCCCGAGCGCAACGAGAGCTTCGATATCCTGCCCGCCAGCCAGCGCATCTCGGAGACCAACTGGTATCTCGGCACGGCTGATGCCGTCTACCAGAACATCGACATCATCGAACCGCACGGCGCCAGGTTCGTCGTGCTGCTGGCGGGAGATCACATCTACAAGATGGATTACGAAGTCATGCTGAGGCAGCATGTCGAGCAACAGGCGGACGTCACGATCGGGTGCCTGGAGATGCCGCGCGCGAGATCGAGCGGCTTCGGGATCATGCACATCGACGAGCACGGCGTGGTCAAATCCTTTCTCGAGAAACCGGCGGATCCGCCGCCAATGCCCGGCAAGCCCGACACCTCACTGGCGAGCATGGGGATCTATGTGTTCGATTCCAAATTCCTGTTCGACGAGCTGCAACGTGATGCCAATGACCCGAACTCCAGCCATGACTTCGGCAAGGACATCATTCCCCATATCGTGAAAAACGGCCGGGCCGTGGCCCACCAGTTCTCGACTTCATGCGTCAGGTCCGGCGACGATCCGCGCACCTACTGGCGCGATGTGGGCACCGTCGACGCCTATTGGGCAGCCAACATCGATCTCACCGATGTGCTGCCGGAGCTCGATCTCTACGACCGCGCCTGGCCGATCTGGAGCTATGCGGAGATCTCGCCGCCCGCGAAGTTCGTTCACGATGAGGAGGGCCGGCGCGGACATGCGCTGAGCTCGCTGGTTTCCGGAGGTTGCATCATATCCGGCGCGGCATTGCGTCGCTCTTTGCTGTTCACCGGCGTGCACATCAATTCGTTCGCCAGCGTCGAGAATGCCGTCGTGCTGCCTTACGTGAATGTGGGACGCAATGCGCGGCTGAAAAATGTCGTGATCGATCGGGGTGTACGAATTCCCGAAGGCCTGGTGGTCGGAGAAGACCCCGAACTCGACGCCAAACGGTTTCGGACCACCGCGCAGGGCATCGCTCTGGTGACGCAGCCGATGATCGACAGGCTGGAGGCATGACGCCGCTTCGCGTTCTGGCGGTCGCCTCGGAGTTCTATCCGATCATCAAGACCGGCGGCCTTGCCGATGTCGCAGGTGCGCTGCCGATCGCGCTGCGCGCGGACGGCATCGAAACCCGGACCCTGGTGCCCGGATATCCCGATGTCATCAAGGCGCTGCCGACGGCGGAAGTCCTCCTCGATTGGCCGGATTTCCACGGCGGCCCGGTTCGCCTGCTCGGCGGCTCACACCGGAGTCTCGATCTCCTCGTGCTCGATGCGCCACATTTGTTTGCGCGGCCCGGCAACCCCTATCTGGCGCCGGACGGCAAGGACTGGCCCGACAACGGCGTGCGCTTTGCGGCGCTGTCGCGCATGGCCGCCGACATCGGCCAGGGCGCCATCCCGTCTTTCCTGCCCGATATCGTGCACGCCCATGATTGGCAGGCGGGACTGGCGCCGGCCTATCTGCATTATGCCAACGGTCCGCGACCCGGCACCGTGATGACGGTTCATAACATGGCCTACCAGGGCAGGTTTCCGCATGACATGCTCGATGCGTTCGGCCTGCCGCCGGAGTCGTTCACGATGCACGGCGTCGAATATTACGGAACGATCAGCTTCCTGAAGGCGGGCCTGCAATTTGCCGATCGCATCACGACGGTGTCTCCGACCTATGCGGTCGAGATTCAGTCCGATGAGGCGGGCATGGGACTGGGCGGATTGTTGCGCGAGCGATCGCAGGTGCTGAGCGGAATCCTCAATGGCATCGATACCTCCGTCTGGAACCCCGAAGCCGATCCGTATATCGCCGCTCGCTTTGGCGCAAACGAGTTGGACTCTCGTGCAGCGAACAGGGCTGCCCTGCAGCGGCAGCTTGGCCTTGATCCATCGCCGAATGCGCTGCTGCTCGGTGTCATCAGCCGGCTGACTTGGCAGAAGGGACTGGATCTCCTGCTCGACACCATTGCGACCATTGTCGGCGAAGGAATGCAGCTGGCTCTGCTCGGGACGGGGGACCGCGATATCGAGCATCGCTATCAGGCAGCCGCGAACGCGAATCAGGGCCGGATCGCGGTTGTGATCGGCTATGATGAAGCCCTGGCGCATTTGATTCAGGCCGGCGCGGATGCCCTCGTCGTGCCGTCGCGTTTCGAGCCCTGCGGCCTGACCCAGCTTTGTGCGTTGAGATACGGCGCGGTCCCGATCGTATCAGGGGTCGGCGGCCTTGCCGATACGGTCAATGATGTTGACGAGGCTGACATTGCCGACGGAGCTGCGACCGGCTTTTTGTTCAGCCTCGGCACGGACGAAGCTCTTGCGGCTGCCCTGTGCAGGGCCAACAAATCGTTCCAGGACAAGCCCGGCTGGCGACAACTGCAGCTCAACGGCATGTCGACCGACGTCTCGTGGCGCGATCGCGCCAGCCGTTACGCCGTGCTCTATCGTGAAGTCGTCGCAGCGCGCCGGAACGACATGCATTAGGGGCGGCGATTTCTCCGCTCCGCATCGCCGGCTATCGACCGTCGACGCCAAAGCTTCGCCTGCTCCCGCTGGTTCTCCGAGGGAGCGCACCCTACATTGCCCACAGATGAGCAACGCCCTTCATGTTCCCTTTGACGCCGCGACCGTGCGAACAGCCGAGGGGGCGCGTTCGCCTGCCTATCCACGCCTCGTCGTCGCAACGACGATCCTGGCATCGAGCCTGGCGTTCATCGATGGTTCGGTCGTCAATGTCGGACTACCGGCGATCGGTCGGAGCTTTCATGCCGATGCGACCGGCCTGCAGTGGGTTGTCGATGCCTATTTGCTGCCCTTGAGCGCGCTGCTTTTGCTGGGAGGCGCAGCCGGAGACCGCTACGGCCGCCGCCGTCTGCTGGTCGCGGGCGTCCTGCTGTTCGGTCTTGCTTCTCTGGCTTGCGCGGCGGCGCCTTCTCTTCGGCTGCTACTGATTGCTCGTTTCGTGCAGGGTGCGGGCGCCGCCATGCTGATGCCGAACAGTCTCGCGATCCTGGGGCAGAGTTTCTCCGGAGAGGCGAAAGGCCGCGCGATCGGCATCTGGGCGGCGACCGGAGCGGCCGCGAGCGCGATCGGACCTGTGCTTGGCGGGTGGCTCATCGATGCCGGCAGTTGGCGGCTCGCCTTTCTGATCAACGTTCCGCTGGCCGCGGCTGCGATCGTGCTGGCGTCGGGTTATGTCGACAAGGACGTCGACGACGCGGCCGGCAATCTCGACTGGCCAGGGGGAGCGCTGGCGACAGCTGGCTTGGGCCTGGCGACCTGGGCGCTGACCGAAGGATCCGGCCGGGCCTGGTCGGCTTCCGCCTTCGTCGTGCTGGGAGCGGGCCTGATGTTCTCGCTGCTGTTTCTGTTTGCGGAGCGACGGCGCGGCGACTTGGCCATGATGCCGCTCGCGCTGTTCGGATCTCCGAGCTTCGTCGGCCTCACGCTTTTGACGCTCCTGCTGTACGGCGCGCTCGGCGGCTTGTTCGTGCTGGTGCCC
>NZ_JBAURI010001006.1:0-3827 GCF_049581145.1 Bradyrhizobium sp. | reverse complement strand
GAACTCGTCGGGAAGGCCAATCTGATGGAAGGCGGGATGAACCCCCGCGAGCATCAGGGCGGCGGCGACAGCTTCGCCCAGTCCGCCGATCACGGTATGGTTCTCCGCAACGACGACAGGGCGCCCGGGCTTGCGGCAGGCCTCCACGATCGTGCGAGTATCAAGCGGTTTGATGGTCGGCACATGCAGGACGGCCGCATGGATTTTATCAGCCTCAAGCCGCTTGGCAGCCTCCAGGGCGCGCATCGTCAGCAATCCGGAAGAAACGAAAAGCACGTCCGCCCCGTCTCGCAGGAACCTGGCTTTGCCAAGCTCGAACTTGTAATCGTACTCGTCGAGCACCAGCGGCACGTGCCCGCGCAGCAGGCGCATGTAGACCGGACCCTGGTGGTTCGCCATCGCCGGCACCACCTGCTCGATCTCGCAGGCATCGCAGGGATCGATCACGGTCATGTTCGGCATGGCACGAAACAGCGCCAGATCCTCCGCTGCCTGATGGCTCGGTCCGTAACCCGAGGTGAGGCCGGGCAGCGCACAGGCGATCTTGACGTTGCGATGCTCTTCCGCGATCGTCTGGTGGATGAAATCATAGGCGCGGCGAGCCGCAAAAACCGCGTAGGTCGTGACGAACGGCGTAAATCCTTCGGCGGCGAGGCCCGATGCCGCGCCGAACAACAACTGTTCAGCCATCCCCATCTGATAATAGCGGTCGGGATATTCCTTCGCGAAGACATGCAGGTCGGTATACTTGCCGAGGTCGGCGGTCATGCCGACGATGTCGTGCCGCTCGCGTGCGAGTTCAATCAGCGCATTGCCGAACGGCGCCGATTTCGTCCGCTCCCCCTCAGAGGCGATCGAGGCGATCATGGCCGACGTCGTGAGACGGGGCTTCGCAGCGGTCGCCGCGGTGTCGGTGGTCGGCTTCATGGCCGGCGTCCTTCTTCCAGCGCCCGCAGCGCAAGCTGCCACTCGTCCGGGTCGACGCGCATGAAGTGATTGCGCTCGCGGGCTTCCAGGAACGGCACCCCCTTGCCCATCAGCGTATCCGCGATGATCATCCGCGGCTTGGCGCCCTCATGGGTCTTGGCGGCGTCGAACGCTGCCACCACGGCATCGAGGTCGTTGCCGTCGATCCGCTGCACGAACCAGCCGAACGCCCGAATCTTGTCGGCCAGCGGCTCAAAACTCATCATCTGCCTGGAAGGCCCGTCGGCCTGCTGATTGTTGACGTCAACGACGGCAATGAGATTGTCGAGTTGGTAATGCGCCGCCGACATCATTGCCTCCCATGTCGAACCCTCGTCGAGTTCGCCATCGGAGAACAGCGCATAGACACGGCTGTCCGAGCCCTTGCGCTTGAGACCCAGGCATCTGCCGACGGCGATGCTGAGCCCAAGCCCCAGTGATCCGCCCGACATCTCCATGCCCGGGGTATAGGATGCCATGCCCGACATCGGAAGCCGGCTCTCGTCGAATCCGTAGCTCTCGAGTTCGGCTTCCGGAATGATTCCGGCCTCGATCAGCGCGCCATACAGCGCGATGGCATAATGGCCGTTTGACAGTAGAAAGCGGTCGCGGCCCTCCCAGGCCGGTTCTTCCGGATGGTAGCGCATGGCGTGGAAGTAGGCGACGGCCAGCACGTCGGCGATATCGAGCGCCTGGGCGATGTAGCCCTGCCCCTGAACTTCACCCATGCGAACGGCATTGCGGCGGATGCGGTATGCGCGTTCCGCAAGCGCGGGTTCGTTGGGTCGCAATCCGATTCTGGCCATGGCTCGTCCCTCGCCCGTGATCAATGGATGTGCATTCCGCCGTTCACGTCGATCACGGCGCCGGTGGTGTAGCCCGACAGGTCGGAGGCCAGGAACAGGAAGATTTTCGCGACGTCCTGCGGCTGGCCGAGACGGCCGAGCGGAATGCCGGCGAGAATCTCCGTCTCTTTCTCGGGGGCGATCTTGCCGATGTTGATGTCGGTGACGATCAGGCCGGGGGCGACACAGTTGACCCGGATGTTGTCGGGACCGAGTTCGCGGGCCATCGCCTTGGCGAGGCCCAGCACACCGGCCTTGGCGGCTGAATAGTGTGCGCCGCCGAGAATACCGCCGCCGCGCTGCGCGGACACCGACGACATGCAGGCGATCGAGCCGGCCTTCTGCGCGCGCATGTGCGGCATCACCGCCTGCGAGAGATAGAGCACGCCGCGCAGATTGACGTCCTGGATACGGTCCCAGTCCTGCGGGATGATATCCCAGACCTTGACGGGCTGGGTGATGCCGGCATTGTTGATGAGTATGTCGACCTTGCCGAAGGCGCTCAGCACCTCTGACACCGCGCGCTCGCAGTCGGCCTTGTTGGTGACATTGCAGGCAATACCGAGATGGCCGCTGCCGAGTTCGGTAGCGGCCCTTGCCGCGCCGGCGCCGTCGAGATCGAGGATCGCGACCCGCGCGCCCTGCTCCGCGAACGTCTTCGCCGTTGCGAAGCCAATTCCACGCGCGCCGGCCGCCCCGGAAATGATCGCAGTTTTGCCCTTCAGCAGCATATTCCCTCCGGAAACCTTTGTTTCGATTGGCGCGGAATATGGTTCGGGTCCGACGGCACGAAAATACGCCAAATTTGCACCGATAGGTGAATCGTGTTCACCTATCGTATGGTCCCATTACCCCTTCGCGCCCTCCGGGCTTTCGAGGCGGCCGCACGCACCGGATCTTTCCGGGCGGCCGCGAGCGAACTCGGGTTGACGCCAAGCGCCGTCAGCCACGCCATCCGCGACTTCGAAGAGCAGATCGGGACGACGCTGTTCGAGCGCGACGGACGCAGGATGCAGGTCAATCAGGCGGGGGAAGAGCTGCTGCGGCGCGTATCCGGCGCCTTCGATGAACTCAGGAACGGGCTCGAGGTTGCCAGCACGCGCTCGTCGAACCTTCTGCGAATTCATTGTGCGCCAAGCCTGGCCGCGCAATGGCTGATGCCGCGGCTGAGAGGACTGATCGAACAGCATCCAGAACTGGAAGTCAGGCTGGCGGCCGGAACCGACTACCCTCACTTTCGCAACGATGAGTTCGACATCGACATCTGCTACGGACCGCCGCGGCAGGAAGGCATGGCCGTCTTGCCGCTCGGCGAGGAAATCGTTCGTCCGATGTGCGCGCCCTCGCTTGCTGGTGCTATCCGAGAGGCTGCTGACCTGCTGAAGCTTCCGCTGATCGAAAGTGAACAGAAGCGCGTTCGCTGGAATGCCTGGTTCGCAGCAAACGGTCTCTCTGCACCGAGTCCTGGCGGGTTCCGGTTCGATCGCAGCTTTATGGCGATTGCCGCGGCCGTCGACGGTCTCGGCGTGACTCTTGAGTCCACGAGACTTGCCGAACGCGAGCTTTCGAGTGGCAAACTGGTAGCGCCTCTGGTCGGACGTGCAAACGATCCGTCCTACGTTGGGCATTATCTCGTCTGTCCGCCGCAAGCCAAGCATCGACGCTCGGTGCGTACCTTCACCGGATGGATCACCAACGAAATGGGGTTAGCCGAAAGTGGCCGAAAATCTTAGCGGGTCGCCGACGTCTAGCAGCCTGTCGGACTGAGGGTACAGGGATGAGCCGGCCTTTGGGTCGTGCCCGGCTGGGCCCGCTCTCAGGCGACCAGCAGGGTGAACATGCGCTTGACGTTCCATGCCATGGTTACGAGGCTCCATTCGCCGCGAGCCTTTTCCTGGCCGCGCATCAACTGGCGAAAGCCCATCAGGAGCACGACCGTTACCTTTCTGCAGATGCTCGACGCAAACCGTACCGCACGCCCAATGGATGTCGGGGCACGGCTACCAGCTTTTGCTA
>NZ_JBAURI010001005.1:0-11042 GCF_049581145.1 Bradyrhizobium sp. | reverse complement strand
CCCGATGACAGGCTCCGCGAAGCAATTAAAAAATGTTGCCGCAGAGCCAGTCGCGGATTGCTTCGCCGCCGACCCGTTGGCTCGCAATGACGGAGCAGACATCGGAGCGTTGCCATGGCCGTCACCGTCTTCATCCGCTACCGGATCGATCCGTTCAAGCGCGCGCAATTCGAGGAGTATTCGAAGCGCTGGCTTTCCATCATCCCAAGATGCGGCGGCGATCTGATCGGCTATTTCATGCCGCACGAGGGCACCAACGACATCGCCTTCGCGCTGATTTCGTTCGACAGCCTGGCGGCCTATGAGGCGTACCGGGCGCGGCTGCGCGCCGATGCGGAAGGCATCGCCAATTTCAACTTCGCCGAAGACGACAAGTTCATCCTCGCCGAAGAGCGCACCTTCCTGCGCAAGGTGGTCGCGTGATCCGGCCAATGTGACTGGCAGGCCGCGGACAGCATCGCTAGTCTTGCTCGCGAGCCTTGCAATCCAGGGAGTGAAACATGTCAATGACAGCAAAAGACAAGCGCGCCAATTTTCGCAAGCTGCACCAGTCCGGCTGCTTCGTGCTGCCCAATCCGTTCGACGTCGGCAGCGCCAAGGCGCTGCAGCATCTGGGCTTCAAGGCGATCGCCTCGACCAGCGCGGGCTTTGCCTGGACCATCGGCAAGGCCGACAACCGCGTCAGCGTCGATGAGGTCTGCGCGCATCTTGCCGCGCTCGCTGCCGCCGTCGAAATTCCCGTCAATGCCGATTTCGAGGGCGGCTTTGCCGATGAGCCGGACGGCGTCGCCGCCAACGTGGCGCGCGGCGTGAAGACCGGCCTCGCCGGGCTGTCGATCGAGGATTCCACCGGCGACAAAGCCAGACCGCTCTATGAGCGCCGTCTTGCGATCGCGCGCATCAAGGCGGCGCGCCAGGCCATCGATGCCGACAACAGCGGGGTGCTGCTGACCGGCCGCTGCGAGGCGTATCTGTGGGGCCAGCCCGATCTGAAACTGGTGATCGACCGGCTTCAGGCCTATGCCGATGCCGGCGCGGACTGTCTCTATGCGCCGGGCATCAAGACCAGGGAAGATATCTCCGCGATCGTCAAGGCGGTGCACCCAAAACCGGTCAATCTTCTGGTCGGCGCCTCTGGCCTGTCACTGCGCGAAGCCGAAGATCTCGGCGTCCGCCGCATCAGCGTCGGCGGATCGCTGGCGCGTTCCGCCTGGGCCGGCTTCATGAAGGCGGCCAGGGAAATGGCGGAGCAGGGGACATTCACCGAATTGTCCGCGGGCTATCCCGGCGGCGAATTGAACAAGATGTTCGGCTGAAAAAAGCGCGGCGGGCTGGATTTGCCCGCCGCGCCCGTCACGTCAAAATCGATTCAGACGTTAGTGCGGATTGTTGCTCTGCCCTCCTTGCGGATTGGTCGAGCGGTCGACCTCAGATCCGGTCGGTCCGCTCGCCGGCGGCGTCGGACGGTTGGTCGCCGAGCCCGTGGTCTGGCCCGGCTGGCTGTTGGCGTGAGGCGTGACGTCACGCATGCCCGAAGGCGCCTGCGGCGAGGACGGCTGTGTCTGCGCGGTCTGCGGCGCTGCGGTCGAGGCCTTCTGGGGGCCTGAATGGTTCAACCCGTAGAACACCGCGCCCAGCACCAGGGCAACACTGACCGCGAACAGCGCGATCTTGCCGGGGCCGGCGCGACCTTCGGCCAGTTCTGGGTCCATTTGCAGGTCCTCCTCCAGCCGATTGATCGGCCTTGGGTTGGCTCCGCGGCGATATTCTGGGGCATCGCGCTCAAGAGCTTCGTGCTCGAGAGCTTCGTCCGCGAGACCTGGACGATAGGGATCGGTCGGAATGCGTTCATTTGTCATGAAGGGGCTCCTCCTTTCGTCGGAGACAACGGGGCAGGGCAGTCGCTGGTTCCGACGTTGATCCGCCGGCGGATCGGCATTGTCGGGACCTGTTCATGGCGGAACCGGCGCCGTAAGTTCCGACATCGAGCTTCCTCCGAGGGTATGATGTGGAACCTGCCTCCCAGCGATACCGTGTTGCATGTGCTGTCGCTGGTGGCGTTGGCGGCGCAGGCCATGACGGCGGCATTGGCCGCGGGAAGACGAAGCATGGACTGGGTCGGGGTCTGCCTGCTCGGCTGCGTCACGGCGCTCGGCGGCGGCACCATTCGTGACGTGCTGCTCGGACATTATCCGCTGGCCTGGGTGCAAAATCCGTCCTACCTCGCGCTGACGGCGGTGGCGGCCTTCGCCACCATCCTGATCGCGCGCGCCGTGCACCGCCTCAGCATCGCGTTTCTGGTGCTCGATGCCATCGGACTCGTGGTCTTCACCATGGCCGGCTGCGACGTGGCCCGGCAGCTCAACGAATCGCTGCCGATCGTGATCGTGTCAGGCATGATCACCGGCTGCGCCGGCGGCGTGCTGCGCGACATTCTCTGCAACGATATTCCGCTGCTGTTTCGCGCTGAACTCTACGCCAGCGTCTCCATCGTCACCGGGCTGTTCTACGCCAGCGCGTTCGGACTGAAGTTGAACGATGAGGCGTGGACCGCGCTCACCTTCGCCGTCGGATTGTCGTTCCGCCTGCTCGCCATCCGCTACAAGTGGGAAATGCCGAAATTCGTGTTCGACGATGAGCGACGTTGACCCTCAGTGCCGCGCCTTTGCCACCTGCTCCGGCGTCACCAGCGGCGCCGCATTGCCCCAGGAATTGCGGATGTAGTTGGTGACGTCGGCGATCTGCTGATCCGTCCACTGCCTGGCATAGCCCGGCATCGAGCCAGGATTGGGCGCGCGCGGCGTCGTAATGGTCTGCGCGCCGTCGAGGATGATGCGCAGCGTGCTGGCGGGATCGGCGGATTGCAGCAGGGCATTGCCGGGCAGCGGCGGATAGATGCGCGGCGCGCCCGATCCATCGGCCTCGTGACAGGCGACGCAGGCATGGGCATAGAGCGCGCCGCCGGCCTTCATCGTGTCGTCCGGGGGTGGGGTGACGGCGGGCTCCCGCGGCCCCGGCGGCAGGGCCTTGAGGTAGACCGCAATCGCGCGCACATCGGCATCGCTCATCTTCGAGGTCGAATTGACCACGACCTCGGCCATTGGCCCAGTGGCGTGGCTCCGGCCGTTGCGGCCGCTCTGCAGATATTCGGTGATGTCCTCGACGCTCCAGGACTTCAGGCCGCCACGCGCGGCGCCGTCGAGCCGCGGCGCGAACCAGCCGTCGAGCCTGCCACCGGAAAGACTGCGGCCATGGCGGTCGGCACCGAACATGTCCTTCGGCGTATGGCAGGCGCCGCAATGGCCGAGGCCGGTCACCAGATAGCCGCCGCGGTTCCATTCCGCGCTCTTGTTCTGGTCGGGCGCGAAGATGCCGGGCTGGAAGAACAACGCGTCCCAGAGCCGCATCACCGCGCGGTGGTTCAACGGGAAACGCAGCTCGGGCGGCGGCGTCGGATTGCGGATCGGCGCAAGCGTCGCGAGATAGGCGCGGATCGCCAGGATATCGTCGCGCGTCAGCCTGGTGAAATAGGGATAGGGGAAGGCCGGATAATAGCGCGAGCCGTCCGGCGCTGCACCATCGCGCAGCGCGCGGACGAAGTCCTGGTCGCTCCAGGCCCCGATTCCGGTATCGCGGTCGGGCGTCAGGTTGGGCGAGGTCACGGCGCCGAACGGCGTCGCGATGCGCTTTCCGCCGGCGAACGGTTTTGCCGGATCGGCAGTGTGACAGCTCACGCAATCGCCGGCATCGACCAGTGCCTTGCCGTGAGCGACGGTGTCCACCGATGGTTCGGTCCGAGCCAAGGTCTGAGCCGAAACCTGGCCCATGGCGGCGGCCAGCGCGGCGCACAAAAGCAGGAAACGAAGAATCGCCCGCATGGCTGAATAATTCCTTGAAGCGTAAATCGATTGTCCGGAGCCTATCGCGCGGAACGCGGCGTTGAAAGGGCGCCACGGCGTTTCGCCGGCGGCCTTCCCGGCGACACAAAACGAAAGGGCCCCCCTTCATCCCAACACGAAATTGCGATCTGCCGCTGGGGAGTTTCGTCAGCCTGATTTGTGATGCGCCGGGTGGAAAAACCGACATAGAGTGGCAATCGTCACGGGCGTGACTAGTTAGAACAAGCAACAATCAATCAAAGAGCAAGAATCAAGCAAAGAGTCTTGCAGCCAGGGCGTCAAGAGGGCGGAATGGGAATCAATCAGGGTCCGATCAGTCTCGACCAGAAATACACCCAATCGACCGGTCGCGTGTTCATGACCGGCATCCAGGCGCTGGTCCGGCTGCCGATGGTCCAGATCCGACGCGATCGCGCTGGCGGACTCAACACCGCGGGCTTTGTCTCCGGCTACCGCGGCTCGCCGCTCGGCGGCTACGACCAGCAACTGTTCGCCGCTCGAAAACATCTCGAACAATACAACGTCAAATTCCAGCCCGGCGTGAACGAGGATTTGGCCGCGACCGCGGTCTGGGGCTCGCAGCAGCTCAATCTTTCGCCAGGCGCCGCCTATGACGGCGTGGTCGGCATCTGGTACGGCAAGGGCCCAGGCGTCGACCGCTGCGGTGACGTATTCCGCCACGGCAACACCGCGGGCTCGGCCAAAAACGGCGGCGTGCTCTGCCTGGCCGGCGACGACCATGGCGCCAAATCCTCCACCGTGCCGCACCAGTCGGACCACGCCTTCATCTCCGCGCTGATGCCCTATCTCTATCCCTCCAGCATCCACGAGATGATCGAGATGGGGCTCTTGGGCATCGCGATGTCGCGCTACTCCGGCTGCTGGGTCGGCATGAAGGTGATCACGGAAGTGGTGGAAACCACCGCCGAGATCGATCTCACCGACGAGATGAAGCCGTTCATCATTCCCGCCGACTTCGAGATGCCACAGGGCGGGCTCAACCTGCGCTGGCCCGACGACCGCTATGCGCAGGATTTACGCCTGCAGGACTACAAGGGTTATGCCGCAATCGCCTTTGCCCGCGCCAACAAGGTCAACCGCATCACGATGGATTCGCCGAATGCCCGCTACGGCATCATGGCGTCCGGCAAGAGCTATGAGGACATCCGGCAGGCGCTGCGCGAGCTCGGCATTACCGAGGAGATCGCCGCCAGGATCGGCCTCAGGCTCTACAAGATCGGCATGCCCTGGCCGCTGGAGCCGGAAGGGGTGCGGCAATTCGCGGTCGGACTCGAGGAGATATTCATCGTCGAGGAACGGCGCGAGATCGTCGAGAACCAGGTCAAGCAGGAGCTGTTCAACTGGCGCGACGATGTCCGCCCGCGCATCGTCGGCAAGATGGACGAGCACGACAAGCGCTTTTTGACCTTCGCGGCCGAGCTCAGCGTTTCTTCGCTGGCGAGTTCACTGACCGAGCGGCTGCTTCGCCTCAATCTCAATCCTGAAATCGCCGAGATGCTGCGCGCCAAGGCCGACTGGTTCAATGGCCGCGAGGCGAGCCAGATGCAGCCGATTGCCCCGATCAGCCGCACGCCGTATTTCTGCTCGGGCTGCCCGCACAACACCTCGACCAAGGTGCCGGAAGGCAGCCGCGCCTTCGCCGGCATCGGCTGCCATTTCATGGCATTGTGGATGGACCGCAACACCGAGACGTTCACCCATATGGGTGGCGAGGGCGTGCCATGGGTCGGTGTCGCGCCCTTCACCAAGGAAGCGCATGTGTTCGCCAATCTCGGCGACGGCACCTACTTCCATTCAGGCTCGCTGGCGATCCGTCAGGCGGTGTCCTCCGGCGCCAACATCACCTATAAGCTCCTCTATAACGATGCGACCGCGATGACCGGCGGCCAGCATGTCGACGGCGAACTATCGCCGCAGCAGATCACCTTCCAGCTCCATGCCGAGGGCATCCGCGAGATCTATCTGGTCTCCGAAAATCCACAAGTCTATCCGGCCTCCGATATCGCCCCAGGCGTCAAGACCGCGCATCGCGACGAGCTCGATTCCGTGATGAAGACCTGCCGCACGCTGAAGGGCACCTCGGCGATCGTGTTCGTGCAGACCTGTGCCGCGGAAAAACGCCGCCGCCGCAAGCGCGGCACGATGGAAGATCCGCGCCGCCGGTTGCTGATCAATGCCGCGGTCTGCGAAGGCTGCGGCGATTGCTCGGTGCAGTCGAACTGCATCTCGGTCGAGCCGCTGGAAACCGAGCTCGGGCGCAAGCGCACCATCAACCAGTCGACCTGCAACAAGGATTATTCCTGTCTCAAGGGTTTCTGTCCGTCATTCGTGACGGTCGATGGCGGCAAGCTGCGCAGCCGCGCGCCGGCCGATCTTGGCGAGATCGGCGAATTGCCGGAACCTGCGTCGCGTCCCTCGCTGGAGCGGCCCTACAATATCGCGGTCGGCGGCGTCGGTGGCACCGGCGTGTTGACGATCGGCGCGCTGCTCGGCATGGCCGCCCATATCGAGAACAAGGCCAGCATGATCCTGGACATGTCGGGCCTGGCGCAAAAGGGCGGGGCGGTGCTCAGCCATGTCAGATTGTCCGAACACACCGCCGACGTCACCTGCTCCCGCATCGTCACCGGCACCGCCGATCTCGTGCTCGCGGCCGACGAAGTCGTGGCCGCCTCCAAGGATACCATCACGCTCTGCGAATCCGGCCGCACGGTCGGCATCATCAACAGCCATGTGATTCCGACCGCGGATTTCATCCTCAACCGCGATTTCAATTTCCAGAGCGGCAAGGTCAACAGCGTGCTGGAAACCGCGCTGCGCAAGGATTCCGCCTTCGTCGATTTCACGAGACCCGCCGAGATGCTGCTCGGCGATTCCATCGCCACCAACATCATGATGCTGGGCTATGCCTATCAGAAGGGCCTGTTGCCGCTGTCGGGGCAGGCGATCGAGCAGGCGATCGAGGTCAACGGGGTCTCGATCAAGATGAACAAGGAAGCTTTCCGTCTCGGGAGGCTGGCGGTCGTAGAGCCGGCACGGCTCGAAGCCATGATGCAGGGCAAAGATGCCGCCGCGGCGCCGAAGTCGCTGGATGCGATGTCGCTGGACGAGATCATTGCTCATCGTAGTGCCTTCCTGAGGGATTATCAGAACAGGCGCTACGCCGAACGCTACCGCAAGCTGGTCACCAAGGTGCGCGATGCCGCGCGCGATGGCGGCTACGACGACGCGCTGCCGCGCGCGGTTGCGATCAATTACGCCAGGCTGCTCGCCTACAAGGACGAGTATGAGGTGGCGCGCCTGTTCACCGACGGCCGCTTCGAGCAGCAGCTGCGCGATCAGTTCGACGGCGACTTCAAGATCAGCTTCAACCTTGCGCCGCCAATGCTATCGAGCGGCGTCGACGCCTTGGGCCGGCCGAAAAAGCGCGCCTTCGGGCCCTGGCTGCTGCCGGCGTTCCGGACGCTCGCCAGGCTCCGCTTCCTGCGCGGCACCCCCCTTGATATTTTCGGTCGCAGCGCCGACCGCAAGCTCGAGCGCGAATTGATCGCGACCTATCAGCAGGATGTCGCAAGCGTGCTCGAACAGCTCTCGCCGGCCACGATCGAGACCGCGGTCGAACTGCTATCATTGCCGGATCGCATCCGTGGCTTCGGGCCGGTGAAGGAAAAGGCCGCCAAGGACGCGCAAGCGCGCCACGCGCAGCTCATCGCCGATCTCGCCAACCCGCCCTCCGCGCCAAGGCAGATCGCGGCGGAGTAGTGGAGTAGGACTGGACGAAAGTCTCCGCCGTCATGGCCGGGCGTAGTCCCGGCCATCCACGTCTTGCCGCATCGAATCGACAGGAGACGTGGATGCCCGCGCCTTCGCGCCGAAGCGGCTTCGGCCCCGGAGGCGGAACAAGCGCGGGCATGACGGTCACGAATGGTCGTCCGGTGAACTTGGCTGGCGACCGCAGCCCGAGCGTTGGCCGCTATGCGGCGATCCGGGCCCTGGTCTGAACGATCTCCAGCGCGGCACGGGCGGCTTCCCGGCCTTTCGTCGCGAAATGGGCAAGGTAAATGCTCCTGTGGTGCTCGGTCTCCTGATAGTGATGCGGCGTCAGGGACACCGACAGCACCGGTACGCCGCTGTCGAGGCCGGCTCGCATCAGGCCGTTGACGACGGCCGATGCCACGAAATCATGCCGATAGATTCCACCGTCGACGACAAGCGCCGCGGCGACGACCGCGACATATTTGCCTGACGTCGCGAGGTCTCGCGCGAGAAGCGGCAACTCGAAGGCGCCGGGGACATCGAACACCTCGACCTGTTGGATCGGGATGATTTCGGTAAAGCCTTCGAGAGCCTTGCCGACGATGTCGGCGTGCCAGCCGGCTTTGACGAACGCAAATCGGGTGTGTGTCATCGTGATCTCCTTTCCGGTAAACGACACGTCACCCAAGGCGATCACGCGCGCATCCACGCCCCTTTCGGGACGCCGACACGCTCGTTCTCTTTCATCCGGACTGTGACCGTCGGCTCAGGCCTTGCACCTGATCTGCTCGACCCTTCCTTGCGGAAGGCGCTCGCGGGCTCACGGCAACGCCGCATACCGCCGGTGGGGAGTTCCACCCCGCCCTGAGAACGGGACGAGCTTGCATGATGGACTGGTTACGATCAAGATCGAAAATACGGCGTCTCAGCCGGTCGCGCAGAGCCGCACCATGGCTGGGATAATCAAGCCGGCAACGCGCCGTAGTCGTGCGTGTAGTGCGCCGGCACGAAGCGGTCGAAGCTCTGGCTCCAGCGTTGGCCCGGCCAAAGATAGTCAACGCGACCCTCCGCAGGCAGGTAGACAGCGGTGTACACGGTCGCGAAGCCAATGTGGCGGGAGTAGAGCGGTGGTCCGAGGAACTTCCCGGTCAGGCGGTCCAACGTCATGCCGGCTTCGTCGAGTGCGGCAAGCATGCAATCCTGCCGTTCGCGTGAATCTGTCAACGCCGCTGAACGGCGTGTCAGGGGCCTCTCCTGATGGTTGGCGCAAGCCCGCAGCCGCGACACGGCCGGTTCGCGGTCTGGCCCAAGAAACACGGTTGCGAATTCACCGGTCCGATCCAGCACAGTGACATTCTGCGACAGCGCAATCGGAATGCGACAGAGCGCGGCGATCGCCTGGTCGACGACGGTACAGGTTTCCAGCACGTAGCGCAGCAGCAGGATCACAGAGAATCCGAGCCCCTGAGCCTGGCTGCCGCCGAACGTCAAGCTGGCGACCAGCCCATCCTCGTTCATGCCGTCGAGGCAGCCGCCCCAGGGGCGCTGTGCCTTGGCGATGACCCGATGCCCGGACCAGGCGGTCAGCTCGAAACGGGCGGAGACGACATCGAGCGGATAGTCATAGTTGCGGACCAGGGCAGGGCCGCCGTCGCCGAGCCAGATCGCCTGGCTGCAGCCATGGAGGATGGGCGGCGGCCGATAGTGGCTCAGAATACGATGCCCGAGGTCGTCGTCCCCGACCAGGGCGCAGGCCTTGTCGTAGTGCGGGACCAGTTCGGGCATGTGGCGGCGAAGCGCATCACGGCATTCGGCCGCGCGTGGCGGCGGCGCCAGCCCAGATCCGAGATACCAGCGCGCCGCCTCATCCCGACCGGCGACGAAGCGATCCCGCCAAGCCTCGCCGGGTTCGTCCTCATGCGCCGCCTCGAAATGCTTGAACATCCGACCAGCTCTCCAAAGAAGATCAAGCTCGCAACGCGACATCGCTGCGCACTGCGCGGTGGGCGCCCAGGATCGCCCGCATAAAAATCGAAAATTCCGCGAGGAAATTCAAGGCCGATCGCACCGTCCGGTCCTTGTCAGCGCGCAGGGCGGGTTGCAGGCGAAGCCGGAACCCGCCATCTCGCCACGTTTACCGCCGGAGCAAGCCGATGCCATGAGCCGAGGTTCGCTACCGTCCATTGCTGGAGTGGAGCGCTCCCATCGGCTCATCGCGCGGCGCTCGCGAGCACGCGCCGCGCCCAACCGAGCTGGCCTGCGCCTTCCACGAGGTCCCAGTTGCTGGTCCGCAAATAGACGTTGGCAACCGCGTCGGACTTCATCTGGCCAACTGGCTTGGCCAAGATGTCGGGCGCAGCGAACAGGGTCACGCTACCTTCGGTGACGACATAGGCCTTCGCGACCGGACGGCGGTCCGGCGGAATCACCGGCAACGCTGCTTGCAGCGCCTTGGCGTTGCGGCCAGGATCCTGGGTCAGCCGGAGCGCGCTCGCGATATGCTGGGGGTTCGAGGGATAGATCCTGCCAGAGGTGCGGATCGCGTCGATCATCAGATTGTAGGAAGCGAGCGCATCCTTCCTCTCGCCATGGTCGAGCAGCACCACCCCGCGGGCATAATCAAGCATTGCGGTGAAAAGAGGCAGCGGACCATCCTGCGCCTCGCCGCGTTTGGCCCAGTCGGTGCCGTCGGCGTAGTTCTGGCTGACCCACGCCTGGCTCGCTTGGTCAAATGCGAAGCTCCCATCGTACTCCACGATCCGGTTGTAAAAATAGTAGGCGGCGGTCTCGGCAACGAAGCCCATCCGACAGCGGTCGAAGCCGGGCTGCGTCGGCAGCGCTTGCAGGGTCGGATAAAAGTGGTTCGACGGATAGAGCTTCAACAACCGCTGCGCGGCGCGGCGCACATCCTCGTCCGGACTGCACAGGGACTCGACGACGATCCGGTAATCGTCGGAACGAAAGCCCGGAATGTCCTGTCTCCTGGACAGCCGATCGGGCTTCACCGACTGGTCCCAATTCGGGCGCAGGGTCGGCGGCAGATATTTCCCGTCCTCGATCACGCTCAACGCATTCGAGAGCAGGTTGAGATAGGGCGCAACCTGAGCCGAGCCTTTCGCGGATTCATTGCGCAGACCCTGGACCACATAGTCGGCGACCTGGCCCCAGGATTGGTACAGCTGGGTGCGATCGCGGTCTTCCCCGCGCACATAGGCATCCACCTGCTCGTTGAGCGATCCGCCGTCCGTTGCGGCTACGGTCCTGGGCTCGGAGCGGGTGGCCGGAGCAGCGGCGGGGCCTGGAGTGGAGATCGAGGCCGGAGCGGGCGAGGCGGCTGAACGCTCGGCGCCGCTGGGCTCCGTCGAC
>NZ_JBAURI010001004.1:0-3654 GCF_049581145.1 Bradyrhizobium sp. | reverse complement strand
GCGTCCGCACCGTGGTCTTTTACAAGGATTTACGGGTGCGGCGTCGGCGGCAACGTATACTTGTTCTGCACAAATCTCCGGCGCAGCGGGACTGGTTCGTTCAGATGCGATGTCGGCTGACATTCTTCATTGGTTTGGAGCGACCATGACGAAAGCGATGGGCCAGGGAGGATTATCTGCGCCGACATTGAAGAGCGGCATGCCAAGCTTTCTCTCCTTTCGATTTGTTTGGCCGTCGTGGGCAAGCTGGGCATTTGCGCTCCGAACGTGGATCGCCATGATGGCTGCGCTCTACGTGGCTTTCTGGCTGCAGCTCCAGAACGCCTACTCCGCAGCCGTTTGCGTCGGTATTCTGGCTTTGCCCACCCGCGGCCAGGCCTTTGAGAAAGCGCTCTATCGAACCGCCGGAACGCTTCTCGGGTTTTTGGCGGCGCTCGTGATGGCCGGGCTCTTCAATAGCACGCGGGATCTCTTCATCCTCGCCTTTGCCGCCTGGATGGGAGCGTGCGGTTATATCGCGAGTTTCTTCGACGGGAACCGGGCATACGGTGCAGTGCTGAGCGGCTACACGGCTGCGATCGTCGCATTAACCAACATAGACGTGCCGCAGAGCAGCTTCATGACAGGTGTTGATCGCTGCGCGGCAATCCTGACCGGCGTTTTGGCGATCATGGTGGTCAACGATCTCTTCGATACGCCCGAGATCCTGCCGGGTCTGTCCCTTCAGCTTGAGGCCGCACATGGTCGGATCATGGCCGCTGCGCGCAAAATGATTTCCGATCGAAGCGTGGACGCGGGTGAACCAGGCGACATCCTCAAGACGATCGCCGGCTTTCGAACCGAAATCGCGGCGTTGCGGGTCGAATCGACCGACGGTCGTAACCGCGCCGGAGCTGCCCGAATAGCAGTGGCTGCCATGGCTCGGCAAATAGCGGCAATGCGCATCATGGCCGCGGCTCTGCATGGACTGAATGAGAGCGCTGACAACCGTGCCGATGCGTTTTTGGAGCAACTCGACCATGCGGTAGCAAATGGCGAGATGCCGGCACTATCTCGCGACGCTCGCGATAACGAGTCCTTCATCGCGGCAAGCGCAGCGTCGGAGTTCGTAGCCCAGAGCCGGCGCGTGACATCATCGCTCGATCAGATGCGGACCGGCGGGGAGGTCGTTCATGCGCCGGACTTGCCGCGGGTGCTCGCACGCGAGGCCTCGTTCCAGAACGGGCTTCGTCTGTTTCTCGCCGTGTTGATCGGCTGTGTCCTGCTGATCCTGGCCGGCTGGCCGTCGCTCTCGAACGCCATGACGATGTTCTCTGCGATCGCGGGAATCAGCGTCACCAGTCCGAGCCCACAAACATTCGCCAAAAACGCGGCAATCGCGATGCTGACGGCCATTGTGCTGGTCGGAATCACCGAATTCCTGATCCTCGATGGCGCCGACGCGTTTCCGATGCTGGCGCTCGGCTGGGCGCCGGCCATTATCGGAGCGGGCTTGCTGGCATCGAGCGGAAATCCGAAATGCGCACCGGTCGGCTCGCTAATGCTCGTGTTCATGCCGCTGCTGCTGCTGCCGAGCAATCCGCAGAATTACGATCCGCAGATGTTTCTTTCGACCGCGTCCCTGAACATCGTCTCCGTTGTCCTGCTGTTGGTGACGGTCGCGGTCCTGCTGCCGACGACCGATGATCGTAGGCAAACCTGGCTTCTGCGCACCCTCGGTCGCGATTTTCGGCAGGCGCTTACGGAGAAGATGCTTCCCGGAAATCCCGACGAAGTCGCTTTCCGCAACGCCGATCGGGATTACCAGATCGAATCGTTGCAGCAGGCCAATCTTTGTCACGATACCCCAGATGTTCGGAAGATGTTGTGCCGATCCGAACTCACCTCGTTAGCCTGGAGCATGCGATTGGCGCTTCAGCATGACCCGGGAGCGGATGAGGAAGGCCGTGTCGCGCTCGCGACCGCCGATCCATCTCGGCTGTCTGCGCTGGCCATTCGCCTGAGGGATCGAAGCGGGTCCGTTCGCGAGCACGATATTGATCGATGCAACTGGGCCGCCGCGCTTTCAGCCCGGATGGCGGCTCTGATTGAGCGCAGCCCGAACGAGATCGCGGCACTGAAAACGGGTTTCTAGGCGATGACGCACGGCTTTCCGGAATTGGTGATCGGCGGCGTGCTCGTCGCGCCGTTCGTAACCTATGCATTGGCGGCGCTGGTGCTGTTTCTGCTGCTCAAGCCTGCGCTGTCTCTGATCAATTTCGAGGCGACCTTCAGCAATCCGTCGCTCGCGTTGCTGTGCGTCTACGTCACAATCCTGGCGATATTGATCGTCCTGTTCTGAAAGAGGTGCGGCTTGAGCAATATAGATAGTTCCAGCCGGTTGGATCGCGAGCCCGTGCCATCCGCCCCAGAGGCGAAATCTCACTCACCCGCGGCCCAACGGCGTGACAATGGGGACGTGCCGCTATCGCCGCAAGCGTTTGGTGCGCGATGGCAGACGCGACGGCTCGGTCAATCATTGCTCAAGAGCCTCGCTACCCTGGCCGTCTTGGCACTCGCCGGCGTCGCGTCCCTGATGATCTGGAGTTATTATGTCACGGCGCCCTGGACGCGCGACGGTCGTGTCCGCGTGCAGGTTGCGAGCATCGCTCCCCAGGTATCCGGCCAGGTCGTCGAAATGAGAGTTGCGGACAACCAATATGTCCACAAGGGTGATGTGCTGTACGTCATCGACCCATTCGATTTTCAGGTAGCTGTCGATGAAGCCAAGCAGCAGCTCGAGATGAAAGCGGCCGATTCGGAGGTGAAGAGACTGGAAGCCGATCGGCGCAAGAAGCTCACCGATCTCGCCACCACGCCGGAAGAACAACAGCAATATGTCGGCAACTCGACGCAGGCGCTTGCCGCCTTCAAGGCGGCGCAGTCGCAGCTCGCGCAAGCCGAGATTAATCTGAAGCGCACGCAGGTGCGAAGTCCGGTCAACGGCTACGTCACCAACCTGCTTATGCGGGTCGGTGACTACGCGCACGAGGGGACTGCGAACATGTCGGTCATTGACGCCGACAGCTTCTGGATCGACGGCTATTTCGAGGAGACCAAGCTCGCTCATATTTGCGTGGGCGATCGCGCGGAAGCAAGACTCGTCGGTTATGGACAGCCGGTCATCGGCCGCGTCGAGACGATCACGCGCGGAATCGGTGTCTCCGATGCGGCGCCCGGCACTCAGGGGCTGCCGAATGTCGACCCGATCTATACTTGGGTGCGTCTGGCCCAGCGGGTGCCGATTCGAATCTCTATTACCGGCATTCCCGCCGGCGTGCCGCTGGTATCCGGGCTGACAGCGACCATCACCATCCGGGATCCCGTCGCATCCGAAAACCACGACTGGCTTGCCGGGAGGTGGCGCGGCGTTGCTGACCGGTTCGCTGACATCGTTTCCGGTCCGCGGCCGCGCCCGTCCTGCATTTCGCCGGTGATGGGAAGAAGCGAGGCGATCTCGACCCTGGCGGTACCGGCAATGCCGCCCGAGAAGACGCCGGCCGAGATCGCCCCGGGCATCGCGGCGAGCCATACAGCGTCGCCGCGATAGAAATCCGGTCAGAGAGCTCGAAGTTGGGGCGCGTCGGCGAGGGCGAAACGTTATCGGTGGCTGGT